>CAMWSZ010000069.1 GCA_947177005.1 uncultured Clostridia bacterium
TTGGCTTTTCCGATACAACCATCAATCACTTTATGCTGCATAAGGTGGGCCTGCGTACTTTTTACGGACAAAGTTTCCTTGCGGATATCTGCGAACTTGGATCACAGATGCTTCCATATTCTCAAAAATACTTTGAAGAGCTGATTTCCACCGGTAAGATTCGTGAAGTTAAGCCCAGTGAAACTTGGTATGAAGAGCGGAAGATATTCAGTCCTGATCAGATTGGGAAGGAGCGGACATCTCATCCTGACCATGGCTTTGAGCTGCTGCAAGGTCATCCTGTTTTTTCCGGGAAGATTCTCGGTGGCTGCATTGACTCCATATATGATCTCTTTAGCGGAGAGCGATATGCTGATATGCCTCTGCTCTGTGAGAAATATCAGCTATTCCCAGATCGGAGCGATTGGAAAGATCGTATTCTGCTCTTGGAATCCAGTGAGGAAAAAATGCCTCCGGAAAAATACCGGAAGGCTTTGGAGTATCTCAAGGAAATCGGTATATTTGATACCGTTTCCGGTGTCTTGGTGGGTAAACCTATGGATGAAGCCTATGCACAGGAGTACAAACAGCATCTGACCAATGTGATTGGGAATCCACAAGTGCCTGTTGTTTGTAATATCAATATCGGACACGCTACACCGCGCTGCATAATTCCGTTCGGTGTTGATGCGTTTGTTGACGCTGAAAAACAAATTATTCGATTTGCTGACTGAACGGCCAATTATAAATATGCACTTATCTCGAGCTTAGAGACAGCGGGAACACAAAATTAAATTGGGATTTGGATATTTGTGGAAATCACTGCAAAAAATTTTGTTTATTTTCTGAAATTTCTCTTTACAATACTATAGGGCTGTGCTATAGTATGCAGGTATGTTCCCACGCCTCGCCGCTGGCGGCACCTGCCCCGGCGCAGCGTGCGGAGAATTTATTGAGAAAGGTGACTTTTACCGCTATGATGCTGAAAGATCAGAAGACCTCTATTATTGAGGCCAACCGTACCCACCCCACCGATACCGGCTCCCCCGAAGTGCAGGTCGCTATCCTCACCGAGAGAATCAACCAGCTGACCGAGCACCTCAAGGTCCATATCCACGATAACCACAGCCGCCGCGGCCTGTATAAGATGATCGGCAAGCGCCGCAGTCTTCTGGACTATCTTGCCAAGAAGGACGTCGAGCGTTACCGCGCCCTCATCGCCAAGCTGGGTATCCGTAAGTAATCCGACAAGTGCGGGGAGGAAAGTGTCTTGCTTTCCCCCCGCCCTTATGCACTCTCGGGAGTGCGCCCCCCGCTGCGGGAGCTGTCCGCCTTTTTAGCAGTTGATTTTGCGGCTGATGATTTCTTCAGCTTTGAAATCAAATGCTAAAAGGCGGCTCCCCTCAACTGATGACAATTGAAAAAAGGAGTTCGACATGTCTACTATTATTACCAAAAAGCAATTCCCCAATTACCGCAAATACACAATGGATCTGGCGGGCCGTCCCCTGACCTTGGAGACCGGCAAAATCGCAGAGCTGGCCAACGCTGCTGTTATGGTCACCTACGGCGAGACCACCGTGCTCGTCACCGCCACCGCCTCCGCACGCCCCCGCGACGGTATCGACTTTTTCCCCCTGAGCGTCGATTTCGAGGAAAAAATGTATGCTGTGGGCCGCATCCCCGGCAGCTTCCTGCGCCGTGAGGGCCGCCCCGGCGAAAAGGCGATCCTGACCAGCCGCGTCATTGACCGGCCCATCCGTCCCCTGTTCCCCGGCGATTTCCGCAACGACGTAGCCATTATGTGTACTGTCATGAGCGTTGACCACGACTGCTCCCCCGAAATCGCCGCCCTCATCGGCACCTCCGCCGCGCTGGCGATCTCCGATATCCCTTGGAACGGTCCTGTGGGTGCGCTGAAAATCGGCTATGT
The DNA here is from genome assembly GCA_947177005.1 of uncultured Clostridia bacterium. Classification (GTDB taxonomy): domain Bacteria; phylum Bacillota; class Clostridia; order Oscillospirales; family Oscillospiraceae; genus Pelethomonas. The sequence goes on from CAMWSZ010000069.1 coordinate 1,913, forward strand.
GGACGGCAAGCTGGTGGTCAATCCCACGCAGGAGCAGGCCGAACGTTCTGACCTGGATGTGACCGTCGTGTCCACCGGGAAAAAGGTGGTCATGATTGAGGCTGGTGCCAATGAGATCCCCAATGATCTGATGTTTGAGGCCATTCAGCTGGCCCACAACGAAAACCAGAAGCAGGTCGCACTCATTAATCAAATGGCCGCTGAAACCGGCAAAGAAAAATTCGATTATCCCCACGCTGATTTCAATCAGGAGCTTTTCGACAAGATCGTTGACGCTACCATGGACGAGGCCAAAGCCGCCCTCGATACCGACGACAAGAACGTCCGCGAGGCCCGCTGGAACAAGCTCATTGACCGCTGGCATGAGCTTTTTCTGGAGGACTATCCCGATATGGACCAGTATCTGGACGAGTTTACCTATAAATTCCAGAAGAAAATTGTCAAGGCGTGGCTTCTGGAAGGCCACCGCGTGGACGGACGGCAGAAAAATGAAATCCGTCCGCTGGCCGCCGAGGTGGGCATACTGCCCCGCGTCCACGGCTCCGGCCTGTTCACCCGCGGCCAGACTCAGGTTCTGTCTATCTGCACGCTGGATCTGATGTCCGCCGCCCAGAAGCTGGATACTATCTGGCCCGATGAGACCAAGCGGTATCTGCACCACTACAATTTCCCCGGCTATTCTGTAGGCGAGGCAAAGCCCTCCCGCAGTCCCGGACGCCGTGAGATCGGTCACGGCGCGCTGGCCGAACGCGCCCTGCTGCCGGTCCTGCCCAGCGAGGAGGAGTTCCCGTATGCAATCCGGGTTGTCAGCGAGGTCGTCAGCTCCAACGGCTCCACCTCCCAAGGCTCTATCTGCGGCAGTACGCTGGCGCTAATGGATGCCGGCGTGCCTATCAAGGCCCCGGTGGCCGGCATCTCCTGCGGCCTCATCCAGGACGACGACGGCTCCTTTACCACCTTTATCGATATCCAGGGCGTGGAGGACTTCCACGGTGAAATGGATTTCAAGGTGGGCGGCACCAAAAAGGGTATCACCGCTATTCAAATGGACCTGAAAAACGACGGTCTGACTATGGAGATCATTAAAAACGCGCTGGAAATCACCTATGACGCCCGCTGTGAAATTCTGGACAAAATCATGCTTCCCTGCATCTCCGCCCCCCGGCCGGAGGTCTGCCAGTGGGCTCCGAAGATGATCGTTATGCGGATCGACCCGGACAACATCCGGGATGTCATCGGCAAGGGCGGCAGTGTGATTCAGAAGATCGTCGCGGACACCGGCGCGAAAATCGACATTGAGGAGGACGGCACCATTCGCATCGCCTCCCCGGATTCCGCTTCCTGCAACGCGGCAAAAGCCGCTATCGACGCGATTGTATTCGTGCCCGAGGTGGGCAGCCTGTACTATGGCCGTGTCGTCAGAATCATGCAGTTCGGCGCGTTCGTCGAGCTGGCCCCCGGCAAGGACGGCCTTGTGCATATCTCTAAGCTTGCCAACCGGCGTGTGGAACGGGTCGAGGACGTCTGCAAAATCGGCGATATGATGTGGGTGAAGGTCACCGAAATCGACGAGAAAGGCCGCGTCAATCTGTCCCATAAGGACGCGCTCAGGGAGATCGAGGAGAAAAAAGCCCGCGGCGAAGTCATTAAATAATCTGAACAGAAATGAAGAGGTCCCGGAACTGCTGCGTTCCGGGACCCTTTTTCTCGCTTACCGGTCCAAATGGAGCGGCGCTTTCGGCTCGTTCTTTTTCCGGGCCGAGGTGCGTCCCTCCGCCTGAATCTCTCCGGCGGCAGCCAGCGCCCGTTTGGTCAGGGCCGGGCCCACCAGTTCGTACACCAGCACGGAGAACAGCACCACATTCCGCACAATCTCACCGTCCGCCAGCTGCTGGGCGGTCAGGGCCATGCCCAGCGCTACGCCAGCCTGCGGCAGCAGGGTAATGCCCAGATATTTTGTGATGCTCTTGCTGCATCCGGTCATGGCGCAGCTGCCGTAGGACCCCGCATACTTCCCCAGCGACCGGGCCGCGATGTACACCGCGCCAATCAAAAGCACCATAGGATTTGACAGAATATTCAGGTTCAGCTCCGCGCCGCTCAGGACGAAAAACAGTACAAACAGCGGCGTTGTCCAGCCGTCCACACGGCCCATCAGTTCCTCGGAGAAGCTGCAAATATTGCAGAATACCGTGCCGGTCATCATGCACACCAGCAGCAGGCTGAAGCCGCACCGTATGCCGCCTGCCTCAAACTCCATCATCGACAGTCCCACGGTGAGCAGCACAAAGCCAATGGAAATCGACAGCCGCTTGCTGCGGGAGTGGAAATATCTTTCGATGCGGTAGAGCACCCACCCGGCCAGACTGCCCAGCAGCAGCGACAGTATAATCTCCGCCAGCGGTTCGACCAAAATCGTCATTAAGCTTGCCGTTCCGCTCTCCAGCGCGGACGCCACGCCAAAGGACGCAGAGAACAGCACCAGCCCTACAGCGTCGTCAATGGCGACCACCAGCAGCAGCAGTTTGGTCAGCGGGCCGCTGGCCTTGTACTGGCGCACCACCATTAAAGTCGCCGCCGGAGCGGTGGCTGCGGCAATCGCGCCCAGCGTAATGGCGGAGGAGACGGAGATGAGCGCCGGATTGATGAAATGCAGCGCCAGCAGAGCAATGTCCACCAGCGCGGTGGTCACGACAGCCTGCAAAATACCAATGGTAATTGCCTGTTTTCCCATATGCTTCAGCTGTTCCAGACGGAACTCGTTGCCAATGGTGAAAGCGATAAAGCCCAAGGCCACCTGGCTGAAAAGATCCAGTGCGGAGACCTGCTCCGGCGTACTGAACCCGACTCCGGTCAGATGCAGCGCGCCGATACAGTAGGGTCCCAGCAGCAGGCCCGCCACCAGATAGGCGGTAACAGCCGGCAGGTTCAGCTTTTTTGCCCCGCGGCTCATCAACAGGCCGCCTACAAGGCAAACTGATAATTGAATGAGTATTTCCATAATTTTACTCCTCTCTGACTCTTTTTCTTGCAGACTGTAATATAGCACCCTTCCCCGGAATCCGCAAGCGCTGGCTTTGAAAAAAACGCACAAAAAAACAAGAAAAACTTCAGAAAAATTCCGGTACTATTTAATGTTGTTCCGATTTTTTTGCTTGCATAAATTCCGGCCTATGTTATAATAGCGTCAGAAAATCCAATAGGAAAGAAGAGAAAATATGGAAAGCACATTAAAACGCACCTGGGCGGAAATCGACCTGGACGCGCTGGCACATAACTACCACGCGCTGCGGAAACAAATGGGACCGGATTCCCGTTTTCTCGGCGTAGTGAAAGCGGACGCCTACGGTCACGGCTCCATTGAGGCGTCCCGCACATTGGAGGCGCTGGGCGCGGAATATCTTGCCGTCTCTAACGTAGAGGAAGCCCGTGAGCTGCGTGACGCGGGCATTACGCTGCCTGTTCTACAGCTGGGCCTAACGCCGCCGGATCAGACAAACGTGATTCTGGACAATCAGATCACGCAGAACGTCTGGAGCGAACCGGCGGCACGGGCATTCTCCGGCGCCGCGGTGCAGGCAGGCGGACGGATGAAAGTGCATATCAAGCTGGATACCGGTATGTCACGGCTGGGGTTCCAGTGCGATCCGGACCATTTCGACGCTTCTTTGGAGGCCATTGCCCGGGTTTTCGCATTGCCCGGCCTGGACATTGAGGGCGTATTCACCCACTTCGCCGTCTCCGACGAATCCTCAGACGCCAGCAGAGACTATACACTAATGCAGTATGAGCGTTTTCAGGCCATGACAGGCCGTCTGGAGGAACGCGGCCTGCATTTCCGTATCCGCCACTGCGCCAACAGCGGCGCGACAGTCAGCTATCCGCAGTTCGCCTGCGGCATGTTCCGCCCCGGCATTATTATGTACGGCATCGGACATCAGGCGGACAGTCTGGGCCTGCGTCCCGTGATGACCCTGAAAACCGTCATCGGCGCGGTCAAGGAGTACGCGCCGGATACCACGGTCAGCTATGGCCGGACTTTCCGTGCGGAACGCCCCAGCCGGGTGGGCGTGCTGCCCATTGGCTACGCGGACGGCCTCCACCGTATGCTCAGCAACAAGTGGCGCGTCCGGACCTCCGAAGGGTTTGCGCCCCTCATCGGACGGATCTGTATGGATATGTGCATGATCGACCTGACAGATCTGCCGGATGTCAAGGAGGGCGATGAAGTGGAGGTCTACGGCCCCCACAACTCGGTAAACGACGCGGCGCGGCTGGCGGAGACCATTTCCTATGAATTAACGTGTGCGGTCAGCAAGCGGGTGCCCAGAATCTACTATCAAAACGGTAAGGAAATCAGCCGGGAGCTGCTGCTGCGGGGCTGACGGCAGGGGTGTGCAACGATGCGAATGAGAAAAAAGAAGAACCTGCTCCCGCGTATGGAACGCTGCGGGGCCTATCGGATACAGGACGGCTTTGGGCTGCGGGGCCGCTGGCGGGAGACGCTGATGCCGGAAGCAAAGGAGCTGCGGATAGAGCTTGGATGCGGAAAGGGGCGCTTTACCGCAGAAACCGCCCGGCAGATGCCCGATACCCTTTTTATTGCCATTGAAAAGGTGCCGGACGCAATGGTCGTAGCAATGGAGCGGGCCGCGGCAATGGAGCTGAAAAACGTCTTTTTCGTCGTTGGCGACGCCGCCCTCCTGCCCGACTATTTTGCCCCGGATGAAGCGGATATGCTCTACATCAATTTCTGCGACCCGTGGCCCCAGAACCGGCAGGCAAAACGGCGGCTGACCTGCTGCGGCTTTCTGACCACCTATCGAAAGGTGCTGAAAACCGGCGGACAAATCCATTTCAAAACGGATAACCAGCCGCTGTTTGAGTATTCCCTGCTGCAATTCCCCAAAGCAGGCTATGCGCTCAGCGAGGTGACGCGCAATCTGCACGCCAACGGTCCGCAGGGCGTGATGACGGATTATGAGGCGAAATTCTGGGAGCAGGGCGTTACGATCAACCGCTGCGTCGGGACCAAGCTGGCCCCCGAGCCGCCGCCGGAGGAAGAACAGAAACAAAAGCGGTGTCACTAGTTGTAATACTTTGTCACTGTTCTGTTCCTTGCTTTTCAGTTTATGGAGGATTATTCTATATTTGTAAACTGATTTGCAAGGAGGAGGGTATGAAAAAAAAGCGGACCGCCGCTATGACGGCGGCAGTATTGGCGGCGCTGTGCCTGCTGAACGGGTGCGCGTCCGGGACGGAAGAGGTCCCGGACCCAACAGAAATCGTAACCGGTACGCCCGTACAGCCGGAGACAGAGCCGCCCATTGAAATCGAAGCGGACAACTGGCCCGATCTGTTGGAGAGTGTCTATGCGGAACTGGATTTGGAAACACGGCCCTGGGTGCGGGCGGCGTCTGTGCCGGAAGGGGACCCGGCGTTCCAGCGGATGATCCCCGGCCTGTCTACCCTTAGCCAGCCGGACGAGTGGGTGATGCTGGCGGAAGTACCGGAAAAGGAAATCGTGCTTTACCAGCACCATTATAATAACATGAAGGTCTATCTCCGGTATGGGAAACATTTTCAGGAATTTGAGCAGGACATCTCGCTGCTGGACATGGTGCCGGAGGCGGTGGAAACCGAATGGGAAGGCGAGTATGCGCTGTCGGTATTTTACCGGCACCATGCGGGGAACGGCGGCATTACAGGGGAGACCGCCGTCTACAGCTGGGACGGCACGTCCTGGACCGCTCATCCGTTCCCCCCGGACGAAATCCGGGAGGACCCCGAACGGCCGGATGTATCGAGCCTGCGGCTTGCGGCGGAGCTGCCGGAGAAAGATACTGCCGTCTATTCCGACCCGCAGAGCGGGAAAAGCTGGCTGCGTACCGGCGAACAGTTTCAGGAGATCCCGGACCTGCTTACGGACGGCGCGGAGCTGCATTACGGAGATTTTGACCAGGATTATGACGGGGAGGAAGAGCTGGCGGTACTGTCCGGGCGCACGGAGGACAACCGTTATACCCGTCTGAGCTTCTACCTGTGGAACGGACAGTGCTGGACGGGTACACGCCACATCCATGACGGCATCACGGAGATTGACAGCAGGTATCATCCCGGCGACATTTTCCAATTCTATGAGGACGGCACAGCGTATGTCATGTATGACGGCATGACCATGCTGCTGGACCTGAGCAGTCTTTGCCGGGACTGGGAGACCGAACCCACGCAGGCGTTTCTTGACAACTCACAGGCCCGGTATACCTATCAAAACGGCACGATTCTGGTGATCTTTCCCGGTTATATCGCTGGACATAACGATACGCCTGTTTTCAGCCACACCAGTGAGGTCGGATATCACGAGTGGTACGGGTTCCGGGCGCGGCTGGACAGTCCGTATGATATCACGCCCGAATTTCAGCCCGAACAGCTCTCCAGTGCGCAAAAAGAGGTTTTGCGGCGGTATGTCAAAGAGTGTGAGGAGAAGAAAGATTCGTGGGACGCGCTGTTCCAGGGCGATCTGGCCCTCTTCGATTTCGACGGCGACGGGCAGCTGGAGCTGTTTCTGGAATCAAACCTCAAACGCCTCGCGGACTCGTACTATGGCCTGTCAATTTTCCGGACGGACGGCAGGCGGATGCGCTGGGTCCCTGGCGGTTCGCGTTTTTACGACAACGGCATTCTGTGGGAACCGTGGTCGCATAATCAGGGTGTGAACTGTGCCATATGGCCGTTTACTCTGCACCGCTGGCAGGGCGCCAGCTATGGAGAAATCGGCGGGGCGCGGGCACGGGACAGCCGGGCGCCCGGTGAATTTCCGGCGGAGGCCGATTTGGACGGGGACGGAATGGTCTTTCTGATGGGCGGCAATGCGCTGACGGAAGAGGGCTATGTGGACAACGCCGTCTTTGACGAGTGGTGGGATTCGTATGTGGGCGGGGCCCGTCTGCTGCCGGTCTGTTACTTCCCGCTGACGGAGGATTTGATTGACAATCTGGAATAAATCAAGCGGCTGACTGCCGGAGTACGGAATACTCCGGCGGTCAACCGCAAACACTTTGTATCTGAAAAAACTTTTCTGTCGAAACAGGACGAAAATTGCTTGTAATTCTCTCCCTGTTGTGTTATAGTATGGGGGAGACGAATAAAGGCAGGGCGCGAAGGACTCCTACCTCCCTCACGCCCCTATGCGGGAGCAAGCCCTCCCACACAATAGCTGTGTGCTACACCCGCCCCTATTATAATAGATTCTTGTGGTGTTTTCAAGGTCTGTTTTAGATTTTCTGCGCAAGGGGTTTGTGTCTGATATATGGCGGTGTGGGGTTACTATAGCATCCTGCACCGCCTTTGTTTGTCTCAGCGGGAATGCCTGACGGGGCCGGGACCGCGTCCCGCCCCTGACGGCTGAACTGCTGGGAAAAACAAAAAGGAGAAACCTGTTCATGTCAGAATTGTATAAAAAAATGTACCTGGCACTTTTCTATGGCACGGAGGATGTGATGAAGTATATCAACCGTGAAATGGTGATCCCTGAGACATACGACTGGGATCACACGCGGGAGATACTTCTCAGGCTTCAGGCGGCGTTTCTGGCGGCCGAGGATTTGTACATGAATGCTACAGACGACTAAAAACACGCAGAAGCTCAGAATGATAAAAACAGAGATGCGGAACCAACCGCACCTCTGTTTTTTTGTTTCCGTTTTAAGGTCTGCCGTCAAGCTGGACCTCCACAATTTCCGGTCCGGCGGCATCCGGGTAGAACCGGATCTCCCAGGGGCAGGGCGGGATCTCCGATATCGCTTCGATCTCTTCGGGAAGCGGCTCGCCGTCCGGAAATTCCAGCGCCGGGGCTATTGCCGGTTCTGTGCCGCCGGCCCACAGCTCCTGCCAAAGACTCTCCACCGCCGCCGTCACCTCCTCCCGGGGGGTGCTGTACGCAAAACGCGCCGCCAGCTTTTCATGCTTCTCCCGCACCGCCAGACGCAGCAGGTCTACCAGCGACTGTGTGTCCGACAGCGTCAACAGCTGGGCCGGGTCCTCGGTGTCCTCCCGGTAGGCCATTGTACAGAAAGCGGTGCTGTAGCCCGCGCCGTTCTCATATCGAAACGTCAGCTTTTCCAGCAGGTACGACCCCAGCGCCGTCTCCTCCGACACCTCCAGACACGCCGACCGCACCTGCATATAGGAGTTCGCCAGATCATAGCACCGGATGACCCCCTCTTCTGTCCGCTGTTCCACCAGCAGCAGCAGCGAGTTCACCAGATCCTGCCGGTTTTCCGCCCGCAGGGTATCGGTGGAATCCCAGTAGCGGTTGGAGTAGGGCTCTACGGCGCTGTAGGAGCGTTCCAGCAGGCCAGCGGCGCAGCCGGTCAGCAGATCGCACAGGGCCAGTGCGGCGATCAATCTTTT
>CAMWSZ010000070.1 GCA_947177005.1 uncultured Clostridia bacterium
ATTGAACCTGGCTTTCAAACATGCCAAAGCTCCTCTTCCGGAAAATATCCTGCCGGGCCTCTGTCTTTGCCAGCAGCAGGCGCATGAAATCGCCCTGCGCAATCATGGCGATCTGGGTAAACTGGCTGCGGTCGATACCCATGATTTTTTCGATCTCCGCAGTTACCTCCCTGTCCTTTGTCACGATCCGGCCGTCCGGGAAAATCAGGTCCGCACTTGCGTTCTGCGTCGTAAAACCTTCACCCTTTTTGCGGGGACGCAGATATTTCGGATTCCGGCGGACGGTATACTGCTGGCCTCTGTAGGTAAACACCAGCGTGACTTCCGTCGGCGTCTCCGGAGAGGCGTACTGGGAGCGGAGCATTGCCGGCTCACGATTGCTGCCGCTGGCCTCGCCGTAGAGGGCAAAGGTAATGGCGTCGAAAATGGTGGTTTTGCCCGCGCCGGTGTCGCCCGCGATCAGGTAGAGGCCGCTGCTGCCCAATTTGTCCATGTCCAGCTCCACCCTCCCGGCGTAGGGCCCGAAAGCGGATACCGTCAGTTGATTCGGTCTCATGCGTCTTCCTCCGTCTCATTTTCTGTTTTTTCTATCATGTCCCTGAGAAACTGCGTCTGTTCCGCATTCATGGACTGATTATTCTGCTTTTCATAAAACTGTGCGAAAAGCTCCAGGGGCTGTTTCTTCTGCTCTGTATGCTCCAGGCTCTCCAAAGCGCCGCGGCTGCGGGTACGGGCGTTGTCATACTCCAGTGTCATCAGGTTCGGATAGATGATCCGCAGTTTTGCCATTGCGTCGGGAATACTGTTCTCATCGGTGAGGACGGCGCGCAGATAGTCCTCCCGCGGGGTATTTTCATAGTTCGCTTTGTTGGTCAGCTCCAGATAGAAGCCTCTGATTTCCCGCAGATCGCGCAGGGGCTTCAGCGGAACCGTGCGGATCTGGACACTGCCCTTTTCCGCAAGCTCCACAACCGTTACGGATTTGATATGCTTCATTTCGGAGAAAGAATATTTCAGCGGTGTGCCGCAGTAGCGCACCGTCTCACGGCCAGCCTGCTGCGGGCCGTGGATATGGCCCAGCGCCACGTAGTCGAAGGAATCGAAGACGGCCGCGTCCACATTGTCCGAACCGCCCACCGAGATTTCCTCGGAATCAGACCGCTGTGCGCCGGTGACAAACTGGTGGGTAATCAGGACGTTTCGTGCCTGCGGGTCCGCCGGGAGCTGTGCAAGGGCTGTACGCAGGGCGTCCGTATAGGTAGAGATCTCAGCGTCCGGATAGAAGCGGCGCACGTGGACCGGCTTGATGAACGGCAGCATGTACAGACAGACCGTTCCCCAGCGGTCCTCCAGCGCGGCGGAATACACCTGCCCGCCGTACACCGGCGCGACGTGGACGCCGCTGGGCATCATCAAGCGTCCGCCAAAGGCGATGCGTTCTGCGGAGTCGTGGTTGCCGCTGATGAGAAAAACCTGGGTGTTCTGCCGGACCAGACGCACCAGAAAATCGTCGAACAGCTCCACCGCCTCCGCTGAGGGCATGGATTTGTCATAGATGTCCCCGGCCAAGATAACGCCCTCGGGCCGTTCCTCGCCCACAACTCGGACAATCTCCGCCAGAATATACCGTTGGTCCTCCAGCAGGGAAAATTCGTTGAGCCGTTTTCCCAGATGAAGGTCGGACAGATGAATCAGTTTCATAGGCTCTACCTCGCAATTTCTATTTTTTCTGCTGTGTTTATATTGTAGCATGAAACCGAAACTTGTCAATGTATGATTCCGCACAACGGAAAGTCCCTGCTGTCCGTTGACGGAAAATTTCCATGCTTTACAAATCATCCGCGAAATGATATACTACCCGCATAACCTGAAAAGGGGGACAGACGGATGGGCAGAGAACGTGTGTATCAGCTGCTCCAGAACCAAAATGGGAAATTTTTTTCCGGACAGGAGATCAGCAAATGCCTCGGCATCAGCCGCGCCGCGGTGTGGAAATCCATTGACCGCCTCCGGAAAGACGGATATATTATTGAAGCGCGTACCGGCCTCGGCTACCGCCTCTCCGCCGCGCCCGACACACTGGTGGAGCGGGAAATCCGCCATTATATGCGTCCGGATACGGAGTGCCCGGACCTGCGGTGCCTGGAGGAAATCGACTCCACCAATTCTTATCTGAAACGCGAGGCTCTGCTCGGCGCGCCCCATAAAACCGCCGCCGCCGCCAATCATCAAACCGCGGGGCGGGGACGCCGGACACGAGGCTTTGTATCGCCGCCCGGAAAGGGCGTGTATCTGTCGGTCCTGCTGCGCCCGCGCCTGACGCCCGAGGCGCTGCTGGGTGTAACCGGTATGGCGGCTGTGGCGGTGTGCAACGCCGTGGAACGAACCGCAGGCGTGCGGCCCGGCATCAAGTGGACCAATGATCTGGTGCTCAACGGGAAAAAAATCTGCGGGATCTTGACGGAGCTGTCTGTGGAAGCCGAAAGCAGTACGGCGGAATCCCTCATTATCGGCGCGGGTGTCAACGTCAGCCAGACTGCCGGGGATTTCGGGGAGGAGCTGGCCGCCATGGCTACCTCCCTGGCTCTGGAGGGACGGCAGGTGCCGCTTTCCTGTCTGGCTGCCGCGATGATCGAGGAGATCTACGCGCTCAGCGATGCGTTAGGCGGGGATATCCGCCCGTGGGTAGACGCCTACCGCCGGGACTGTGTGACGCTGGGCAAACAGGTCCGCCTGCTGTGGACAAGCGGCCAGACAGAGGCTTTCGCGCTGGATATTGACAGTCAGTTCGGCCTGATCGTCCGCCTGCCCGACGGTTCGGAAGAAACCGTCCGCACCGGGGAAGTATCCGTGCGGGGCATGTACGGTTATTCGGACTGAAGGCCGCGTTTTTTACCGGTTTTCTGATACTTTATTTTGATCGTATGAGGTGTTTTTCGGTATGAATATCCTGCTGGATATGTTTGTTACCTTCGCAAAGGTCGGCGTGATGACCTTCGGCGGCGGCTACGCCATGCTGCCGGTCCTGCAAAGAGAGGTCGTGGAAAACAAGGGGTGGGCGGCGGAGGAGGAATTAATGGATTATTTCGCCATTGGACAGTGTACGCCGGGGATCATCGCTGTGAATACCGCGACCTTTATCGGTCAGAAAAAAAAGGGCGTCGCGGGCGGTATCATCGCCACATTAGGCGTTGTGTTTCCGTCGCTGGTTATTATTTCCCTCCTGGCCGGAGTGATTACCGCGTTCTCTCATCTGGCCTGGGTCAATCACGCTTTCGGCGGTATCCGCATCTGCGTGTGCGTCCTGATTCTCAACGCAGTGGTCAAGCTCTACAAAAAAGCCGTGGTGGACAGGGTGACGCTGGCGGTCTTTCTGATCGTGTCGCTGGGCAGCTATTTCCTGCCGGTCAGCCCGATTATCTTTATCGTACTGGCAGCGGCGCTGGGAATCGTGCTGCAAAACATCAAGGGGGGAAAATAATGCTGTATCTGCGTCTTTTCTGGGAGTTTTTCAAAACGGGACTCTTTGCTGTGGGCGGCGGTATGGCGACCATTCCCTTCCTGTACAACATGGGAGCCGCAACAGGCTGGTTTACCGACAACGACGTGGCCAATATGATTGCTGTGGGAGAATCCACGCCGGGGCCAATCGGAATCAATATGGCCACCTATGTGGGCTATATCACCGGGCAGGGGCAGTACGGTGCGCCGGGGGCGCTGCTGGGCGCGGTGACGGCTACGCTGGGCCTGATTACGCCGTCGGTCATTGTGATCCTGATTATCGCGGCGTTCCTGAAAAGCTTCCGGGACAGCAAGTATGTACAGAGCGCGTTTTACGGCCTGCGTCCCGCCTCCACCGGGTTGATTGCGGCGGCGGGCCTGTCGGTCGTCGTGTCGAACCTGTTTTTTGCCGATACCTTGACCCAGGGCTTCGGACCGGCGTTTTTTAACTGGAAAGGCTGGATACTGGCACTGGCGCTGTGGGTCCTGACCAACAAGGTAAAGCAGACAAAATCTCTGCATCCGATTATTTTTATTTTAGGTTCCGCCGTAACCGGTATTCTGTTGGGGATGTAGGCGGCGTATCACTGTTTTTTCTTTCCCCTCTCAGACAGCAAAAAACGATCGGAAACAGGCTCCGTTTCCGATCGTTTCCGCTTATAAAATCATGACTGCCAGCTGATAGGCGGCGAACGACGCCAGCCACGCCACCCCAAGCTGCCAAACTAAGGTCAATACGGTCCAGCTGCGGCTCCCCATCTCGCGGCGTATCGTGGCGATTGCGGCGACGCAGGGGGTGTAGAGCGCGCAGAAAACCAGAAACGCCAATGCCGCCGCCGGTGTGAAGGTGGCGGACATGGCCGCGCCTGCGGCGGCGTAGTCCGTGAGGCTGAAGCCGTAGAACAGGCTCATGGAGCTGACCACCGCTTCTTTCGCAATCAGTCCGGTCAGCAGCGCCACCGCCGCCTGCCAGAACCCAAAGCCCATTGGTTCGAAAACCGGCGCGATGACATTTCCAAACAGGGCCAGAATACTGCCGGCGGTATCCTCCACCATGCGCAGGTCCGGGCCGAAGCTCTGGAGGAACCAGACCAGTACGCTCATCGCTGCGATGACCGTTCCGGCACGGGACAGGAAGTCACGGACGCGCTCCCAGACGTGCAGCCAGATATTCTTGAGGGTGGGCATCCGGTAGGGCGGCAGCTCCAGCAGAAACGGGGCCGGTTCGCCCTCAAACAGCCTGTTTTTCAGAATCAATCCGGATACAATCGCCATAACCGGCCCCAGTATGTACAGTCCAAACACAACCAGTCCCGCATGGGAGGGGAAAAACGCGGAGGTCATCAGGCCGTAAACGGGCAGGCGTGCGCCGCAGGACATGAACGGCACCAGTAAAATGGTCATCCGCCGGTCCTTCTCGTTCTCCATGGTCCGCGCACCCATTACCGCCGGGACCGTACAGCCAAAGCCCATCAGCATCGGGATAAACGCCTTGCCGGACAGTCCGAAATGCCGGAGGGTGCGGTCCATGACGAAGGCGGCCCGGGCCATATACCCACTGTCCTCCAGCATGGAGAGGAACAAAAACAGCAGGGCGATCATAGGCAGAAACGTCAGGACCCCGCCGACGCCGGAGATCAAACCGCCGGTCAGCAGGCCGTTGAGCCACCCGGGCGCGTGAACGGCGTCCAGCCAGCCGGATACGCCTGGACAGACAACCTCGTCGATCAGCCACGCGATGCCGTCCGACAGCCACGCGCCGGGACCGCTGAACGTAATCAGAAACACCAGCAGCATCATCGCCAGGAAAACCGGAACCGCCAGATATTTGTGGGTCGCAACGGCGTCGATGCGTTCCGTGATGGTCCGTTCCCCCTCGCGGCTCTTCTTCCGGACCGACAGACGGACAACCCGTTCCACAAAACGATAGCGGCTGTCGGCCAGCAGCGTCTCACGATCTCCCAGCGCACTCTGGGCCTCGTATTCGGCCGCGATTTTGTCCACCTGCCTGACCGTGGCTTCATTCAGGCCCAGATCCTCAACCACTTTTTCGTCGCCCTCCAGCAGCTTAATGGCCGCCCAGTGCGCCGGGATGCCTACCCCATAGGCCCGGTCATGAATCAGTTCGCCGATGCGGTGATGAATGGCGTGGGTGAAATCATCGTAGAGGTCGTCCGGCTCGACGGTCAGGCCGGTATGCATCTGCTTATGCGCCTGCTGAACCAGCTTGTCAAGATTGATGCCGTCCCGGGCGGAAATCGGTACGACCGGAACGCCCAGATGAGCCGAAAGGCGGTCACAGTCGATGATATCCCCCTTTTTTTCCACCTCATCCATGAAGTTCACCGCCAGCACCACCGGCCGCTCCAGCTCCAGCAGCTGCATGGTCAGATAGAGGTTTCGCTCCAGATTGGTGGCGTCTACGATGTTGATAATGGCGTCCGGCCGTTCGCCGGTGATGAATTTCCGGGCCACCAGTTCCTCCATGGAATAGGGGGACAGAGAATAGATTCCCGGCAGGTCCACTACCGTGAAGCTCAGCTCCCCTAATTTCGCAATCCCCTCTTTCTTTTCCACCGTCACGCCGGGCCAGTTGCCTACGTACTGATTCGATCCTGTCAGAGCGTTGAAGAGCGTGGTTTTGCCGCAGTTGGGATTCCCTACCAGCGCCACCTTCCACTGGCGCGTATCATGGGCATGGGAGTCGTAGCTGCGGGGGTGCTGGCGCTGCTCATGCTGGTGAGCGCGGTGCATGGCCTCCAGGTCCTTCGGTCCGGCGCAGCCCATGGAACAGTGGGAGCAGTCGCCGTGGCACGAGCTGCCCAAGTGGTACGCGCTCTCGGAAACCGCGTCCTTTGACGCCGTTTCCCCGTTGAGGGGCCGGATCTGGATCTGTGCGGCGTCCTCCTTGCGCAGAGACAGCTCATAGCCCCGCAGCTGCAATTCCATTGGGTCCCCGAAAGGCGCAATCTTTACCAGCCTGACCGCCGTCCCGGGTGTCAGCCCCATATCCACCAGCCGCCGCTTGACGGCCCCGCGGTGATTGCCCACCTGTTCTATGACGCAGCTGCCCCCGGTTTCCAGCTGGTCTAAAGTTCTTGGCTCACTTTTTGTCCCCATAGACAAGGACTCCTCTCTCATGTTTTCTCGTCGTTCCGGGATAGTATAACATCTCCCCACCGCAGTTGCAAGATGCCGGGCAGAAATTGCCTGCCCATATTTTTGGGGATTTTTTGGTGAAACAAATAAAAAATTTACCTCTTGTGCCGGGCGGGCCTGCTCGTGTACAATAGGAACAGTCCGCCGGACCTGTCCGGCGCTATGATGCGAAAGGAACCCGTTATGAAAAAACTGAAACAATTTGCCGTACTCCTCCTGGCCGTATGCCTCACCGCCCTGCTGACCCTCACCGCCGCAGGCGCTTACAGCCGTTCCGTATACATACTGGTCAACGGCGTCCCGCTGGATTCCGCTGAAGCGTATGTAAATGAGAACGGCGTCACAATGGTCCCGCTGCGGGCCGTAGCCGAGGCCCTGGGCCTGACCGTCTCATGGAATCAGGAATCCCATACAGTCTCTATTGTCTCCGAATATGCGGAGGAACACCGTCCGGTGGTGATGCTGGACCCCGGTCACGGGGGGAGCAGTCCGGGGGCCGTGTACAGCGGCGTGAAGGAGAAGGACCTGAACCTGGCAATCGCACGAAAAACCCGTGAAGCGCTGGAGGAGGCCGGGGTCATGGTGCTCATGACCCGGACCGACGACCGGGACGTGGAGCTGCTGGAACGGACCGAACTGGCCGCCGGCTGGTGCGCGGACCTGTTTGTCAGCATCCACTGCAACGCCAAAGCGGACGATGACCCCAACGATATCATGGGCATCTACACCTGCGCCCGCGGAAAGAACAGCGACGGCTGGGAAATGGCCGATACCCTGCGGCAGACAATGATCGCCGCTACCGGCGCGGAAAATGTCGGCACCTTTGAACGCCCCAATCTGGCCGTATTGCGTACCGCTGTCATGCCCGCCGCACTGGTGGAATGCGGCTATATGTCCACCCCTGCCGAACTGTCCCTGCTGGTACAGCCCGCGTATCAGGAAAAGCTTGCCCGGGGCATTGCCGATGGCATTCTGGAAACGCTTGACAGGGATTTCGACTGGAGGCCCGCCGCGGAACCGGACAATACAGCAGAAACCCCGGAACAGAATGCGTAACCAACACATATACTGGAACGGCGCTACAGCCTGCATCTGAAACTTTTCTGCGGAATTCTGTTCCGCTTTCGGAAGGAGAATCTTTTTTATGGGGGATGCATTGACGCTGGACCGGCTGCCTGTGGGCCGCCGTGCCGCCGTGACCGCCCTCTCCGCCCCGGACATCCTGCGCCGCCGGCTGCTGGACCTGGGATTTGTTCCCGGCTGCTCCGTCGCCGCCGTGCAGGAGAGTCCCTGGGGGGACCCTGTCGCTTATTCCGTGTGCGGCGCGGTGATCGCGCTGCGCCGTGCCGACGCCCGGCAGATTGCCGTCCGGGCAGAATAAAACAGCCGCCGCAGATAAAAACTCTGCGGCGGCTGTCTTATGTCCGCTCAATCCAGCTCAACATTGATATGGTCCGTTCCATGGGCCTCGAATTCACCCATATACTGTTCCATTCGCTCCATGACCTCATCATAATTTTCCAGCGTAGCCCGTTCCGCGTCCAAGTCCCGCAGAGCCAGTTCCTCCGCCAAGATCTCAAAAAACGTCACGTCCTCATATGCCATAATCGCCTCGTGGATTCCGCCCTCGGCAAAGGCGCGGGACGGTATGGCCTCTCCGCCATACAGCTCCACAAGCGCTGCCATGCCATGATCCAGACAATGGGAAAACACCAGGCTCTCCACCTGGTCATAATCGCGGATGCGGTCCTCTCCGCGGGTGGAGTTCAGGACCCAATTGCCTATGTAAACCAAATCCAGCAAACGGCGGTATTGCTTTTCCGTCAGATGCAGCTCCATGATGACCCTCCTTCCGGCATACTGTCGGCATCATACGAAAATCAGTATTTACAGTATAACAGAATTCTTCGAAAAATTCCACAGAAAATACAGGGCAATTAGCCCAAATTTTTACTTGTTATCGGCGGTAATTCATAGTACAATATAAAAGTTATCGTCAGACCTGCGCCGGACGCAGGTCCTAAGGAGGTTTTCTGCCTTGAATCAACGCCCCATCGGGGTTTTCGACTCCGGCCTCGGCGGCCTGACCGCGGTGCGCCAGCTCCGGCGCCTCATGCCCTCCGAGGACATTATATACTTTGGCGACACCTCGCGTGTCCCCTACGGCAACCGCAGCCGGAAGACAATCCTCAAGTACGCCCGGCAGGATACCCGGTTCCTGCGGAGCTTTGACCTGAAAGCGATTGTGATCGCGTGCGGAACGGTCAGCAGCAACTGCCTGACGGAGCTGCGGGCGGAAAACGATATCCCGATGATCGGGGTCGTGGAACCGGCGGTGCAGCGGGCTTTGGCGGTTACCAGAAACCATAAAATCGGCGTGGCGGCCACCCGTGCCACAATCTCCAGCGGCGCTTTCGCGGCGGCGTTTGGCAGGTCAATGGATTATCTGGATTTTCAGCTTTTCAGCAAACCATGCCCCCTGTTCGTGCCGCTGGTGGAGGAGGGACGCTGCCGTCCGGGAGACCCGGTGATCGAGCAGGTGGCGGAGGAGTACCTGCGTCCCCTGCGGGACAACGGAATCGATACGCTGGTGCTTGGGTGTACCCATTACCCCCTGCTGGCCGGTGTGATCGGGCAGGTAATGGGTCCGGACGTCACGCTGGTGGATTCCGGCGCGGAGTCGGCCGCCGCCCTCCAGACGCTGCTGGCCGGACAAAACGCGCTGGCCTGCCGTGAACAGGGCTCCGCACGCTTTTACACCAGCGACAGCGCAGCGGATTTCCAGCGTCTGGCATCCCTGTTTCTGGGCGAGGCCCTGCCGGTACAGGCGGAACAGATTGATATTACGGCTTATTGATTATGATGAAAAAAGAAGTTGTCATTTTTGTGCGCGGGACACAATTTTTCGACGGCCTCCAGCCGGACGAAACCGAATTGATGACCGAAGGCGTTATGGAGCTGCGGGATGACGGCGAGATCCTTGTGCGGTATCAGGAATCGGAGCTGACCGGTATGGAGGGAACAACCACCTGCTTCTCCATTCGCGGCGATACCGTGACGCTGACCCGAAGCGGTCAGTTAAATTCTCAAATGGTCTTTCAGAAGGGGAAACGGCACAGCTCGCTGTACGAAACCCCCTGGGGAACCATGCTCATCGACATCTCCACCTCCTATCTGGAGTACCGCATCAATGAACGCGGCGGTATTATGGAAATCAAATACGGCGTTGCCGTGGATTATCAGTCTACGGGAACCAATCAATTTAAAATTCGCATTAGAGAGAGTATGAGGTAAACTGTTATGACGAATATGATACAGAAAGCAAAGGATCAGGTGCAGGCGCTGACCGAAACCGCATATCAAAAAGCTGTTTCAGAGGGAAAGCTGCCCGGCGGTGTGCAGGTACGGTGCGGGGTGGAGATCCCCAAGGACACCGCCAACGGCGACTACACCACTACTTTCGCACTGGCCGCGGCAAAGGCGATGAAAAAACGTCCCAGAGAAATTGCCGGAATCCTGCTGGAAAATATGGACCTTACAGACAGCTATTTTACGTCCGTGGAGATCGCCGGGGCCGGGTTCCTGAATTTCCGGCTGGCAAACAAGTGGTTCGCCGGGGTCCTGAACGCCGTGGAC
>CAMWSZ010000071.1 GCA_947177005.1 uncultured Clostridia bacterium
TCCCGATAATCCGGAGATCCCCGACAACCCCGGCACACCGGATAATCCTGACAATCCGGAGACCCCAGAGGAACCGGCCGGGCCGGAAACACCTCTCATGGAAGGCAGCAGCTATTCCGTCAATGTTTTCTACAATCTGGGCCGTGGTGAATGGAGATCAAACAGCGCCTACCACCCCTCCAGCGTTACCGTTTACAGCGGCAAAAGCACAAGCTTTACACCCTCCATACCAATCCGGTCAGACTGCTACTTCCTAGGCTGGACCTACGACGGACAGCATACACCAGTCAAAACGGTTACCGTACCGGCAAATTACGGCGATACGCTCTATCTGACCGCAAACTGGGAATATGAGGATTATGGTGATTATGATAACGGCGATTATCGTGTTCGCGTCCGCAGCTCCAGCCACGGCAGGGTAACAGCAAACCTGGATTACGCCGGCTATGGCGATATCGTGACGCTGACCGTCAAACCTGACAGCGGCTATGAATTGCAGGAACTCACGGTGACTAACAATAATCGTGACAGAGAAGTGTCCGTAACAGAGCGCGGCGGCGCTTCTTACCGCTTCACTATGCCGTCCTCCAGCGTGACGGTGGAAGCCGTCTTCCAACAGACCGCCGCTAGTTTTGGCACCGATACCCGCGAAGCCGGTACGCCGGACACCTCTGCCCTGCCGGTGATCGTCCCCATCTCGCCAAGTACTCCGGCTGTCTCAAGTACGTCCGCCGCTGCAATCTATTACGCAGACGTCCAGCCAAGAGACTGGTATTACAGCAGCATACAATACATATCCCAACGCAGCCTGATGAAAGGAACCTCCACATCAGTCTTTTCTCCCTCCGGAACCACCACCCACGCCATGATCTGGACAATGCTGGCCCGTCTGAACGGACAAAATACCGGCGGCGGCAACAGTTGGTATCAGAGCGGCTTGGATTGGTGCAGAGCCAACGGCATTCTTGACGGTATCCCCAACAGCAGCAATCCCAACCGCGCCGTCACACGGGAGCAGCTGGCCGTTATGCTCTGGCATAGCAAGGGCAGTCCGGTCCCGATCGCATCACTCGGTCAGTTTACCGACTCCGGCCGGGTCAGCGCCTACGCACAAAACGCCCTGCGCTGGGCTGTGGAACAGGGGATTATCAAGGGCAGCGGCGGCGCCCTCAATCCCCAGGGACTTGCTACCCGTGCAGAGACCGCACAGATCTTTATGAACTTCATTTCCGTAACGGAAGCGTAAACAAAATTCCCTGAAACCGTAATGGTTTCTGTATGGCGGCCGGTCCATAGACACCGGCCTGACCGTAAGTATGCCGCGAAACTAATGTTTCTGCTGCCGCCAACCCTTAATCAAGTTTCTTGACAACCCTCTTTCTATGTGTTACTGTATATTTATTAAAACACAATCTATAGGGAGAGTCCGAAATGAAAACAAACGACAGACAAATTATTGAACTGATGCAGGCTGTTGACACGGGAATGGCGCAGCTGCCGGATTTTCAGCGGAGCTGGGTGTGGGATGACGGCAGAATCAAAGCCCTGATCGCCAGCGTTATTCACCGGTTTCCGGTGGGCGCGGCCATGTTCCTGGAATATGGCAACGAAAATATCCGGTTTAAGTACCGTCCCATTGAGGGGGCACCCTGTCAGAATACAGTCCCCAGCGAGCTGATCCTCGACGGCCAGCAGCGCCTTACCTCCCTCTACGCCGCCTTGTACAGCACAAAGCCGGTCCGCACAAGAACCGACAAGGGTAAGGAAATCGAACGGTATTATTACATTGATATCGAAAAAGCCCTGGACCCTGAGGCGGATGACAACGACGTTATCATCTCCGTTCCGAAAAGCAAAATGGTGACCTCAAATTTTGGACGGACCATTGACCTTGACCTGTCGTCGCAGGACAAAGAATATGCCCAAAAGCTGTTTCCGCTCAATCAGATTCTTGACTTCACCAAAGTTATGAGCTGGCAGAACGGGTATCAGATTTACTATGATTTCGATGCCAGTGCGGCGCAGCTGTTTATGCAATTCAGTACTGGCGTAATTACTATGGTGCAGCACTATGTTATGCCGGTTATCACCCTGGAAAGGGAAACTTCTAAAGAAGCTGTCTGCCGTGTGTTTGAAAACGTCAATACCGGCGGCGTCAGCCTTACTGTGTTCGAGCTGGTTACGGCGGTCTTCGCTATGGACGATTTCCCGCTCCGGGAGGACTGGGAGACACGTCAGGCGAACAGCTTTTCCGGGGATATCCTCTCCGTTGTCACCGCCACAGACTTCCTGACCGCTTTGGCACTGCTGTCCTCCTACAAGCGGGGCGGCACCGTGAGCTGCAAGAAAAAGGATGTCCTGAACCTCTCCCTACAGGATTACCTGGCCTATGCGGACGCATTGACTACAGGCTTTGCCGAGGCTGAAAAGCTTCTTCAGGAGGAGCGGATCTTTGTCAGCCGCGACCTTCCGTATACAACCCAGCTGATTCCCCTCGCGGTTCTCTGCACGCTCTTGCAGGATAGAAATCAGATTCGGGTGGCAAACATCAAAAATAAGATCAAGCAGTGGTATTGGTGTGGGGTGTTTGGGGAGCTGTACGGGTCGGCGAACGAAACCCGCTATGCAAACGATATCGTTCAGGTAATGGATTGGATTTCCGGCAGCCCCAATCTGCCTAAAACCTGTCAGGAAGCCTACTTCAACCCTTTGCGCCTGCTGTCGATGCAGTCCAGACAGTCCGCCGCCTATAAGGGCATTATGGCGCTGATTCTGAAGCACCACAGTCAGGACTTCATCAGCGGACGGGAAATGGACTTTACTGTCTATAAATCCGAAAATGTCGATATCCACCATATTTTCCCAAGAAGCTACTGTGAGAGCGAAAACCTGCCGCGGCAAAAATGGAACAGCATTGTCAATAAGACGCCGGTTTCCTACAGCACCAACAGAGCGATTGGCGGCGTTGCCCCGTCAAAATACTTAGCAAAAATTGAAAGCCAGGGACAGGTCAACGCCGTGGACCTCAACCAATATCTGGAATCTCACTGGATTGATCACCAGCTTTGCCGGGCCGATGATTTTGACCGGTTCATTCTGGACCGTGCAAAGAAGCTGCTGGATGCTATCGAGGCCGTTACGGGCAGGGAAATAACGGGCCGCGACAGCTCCGATGTGATTGCGGCCTTTGGGGCGGCGCTGGTATAAACCGGTAAACGGCAGGGCGGCTGCCGGAGCTTCGATCTTCCGGCGGCCGCCCTGTTCCTCTCAGCGCTTGTTCTGGCTGTTCTGACTGTTCTGGTTCTGATTGCTGTTCTGATTCTGCGTGCTGTTCTGGTTCCGGCTATTCTGACTGTTCTGGCTCTGATTCTGATTGTTCATGTGCGGAAACCTCCTTTCCACAAGCGGTACAGTTACAGTATTGCCCGCTTCTTCTCCGGTTATACAAAAATTTTTGAGAATAATCGAAAAAATTCCGGGATATGATAGCCGTATCAAGGAAAGGAGAGAGTGAACCATGGAACTGAAAGACAGCGTTACCCGTGAAAATCTGCTGCGCGCCTTCGCCGGAGAAAGCCAGGCCCGCAACCGCTATACCTTCGCCGCCGGGCTGTGCTGCGAGAACAAATTGCAGGTGCTGGAGAAGATTTTTCTCTATACCGCCGGACAGGAGAAGGAGCACGCCGAAATTTTTTACAATCATCTGGTCAAAGGCGGCTGCGACAACATTACAATCACTGCCAACTATCCGATTGACGTCACCCAGCAGCCCCTGAAGCTTCTGGAGCTGGCCCGGCAGCATGAGCTGGACGAGTTCGGCGACGTCTATCCCGCTTTCGCGGAAAAGGCCCAGGAGGAGGGTTTCACCGAGATCGCCCGGCATTTCAAACAGATCGCCCAGATCGAGAAGGTCCACGCGGACCGCTTTGAACGCTTCGCCAAGCTGCTGCGGGAAAATAAGCTGTTTGTCAGCGACGTGGAGACGGGCTGGATGTGCCTCAACTGCGGCCACGTCTTTACCGCCTCCAAGGTCCCCGCAAAATGTCCCGTCTGCGACCACGATCAGGGATTTTTTATCCGCTTCGAACTGTCCCCCTACGAGAGATGACGCCACCGCGGCGGCCGGATGCCAGATCCGGCCGCTGTTTTTGCATTTGTTTTCACAAACTCCTGCGGAAACACTTGCAGAAAAAGATGGAATTTGATATACTGTAAATGATTCGCTTGGGAAAGGGGGTTATTATTTGGCGGATCTGCGCCGGTTTTGCGGCGCGAACTGCTGTGAGATCAAGCATCTCCCAAACATTCCCATATTATTAAGGAGGTTGAATTAATGAGAAGACGGATTTTGTCAGCATTCCTTGCGTTCTGCATGGCGCTGACACTGCTGCCCACCGCGTTGGCAACAGAAGCAAACGGCACAATTGACCTGACGTCCGGGTACCATGAAAAATGGATCGACCGGCTTGTTCTTCCTGACTACGCAAAAACACTCTATGATGTGTTGGAAGAGGCTGCGGACGGGGACGGCGACCGCGATTACCTGATCGACGATACATATATTGATCTGTCAACCGGCGTAGTCCAACTGACCGGCAGCGCTCAGCTGGATCAGCTTAAACCCGGAGATTTTGTGAAGATTTATACTGGACAGAATACAATTTGCGGATTTTATTTCACAAAAGTACCTGCTGATGCGTCTGAGCTTACTAACCAGTATATCCAGTGGAGTCACCATTCGGTATGGTGCGCTTTTGACAGAGAACATCCAGAGGTTTTCTGGCGGGGCAACTTCGGGATGAGCTTTTGGATATGGTATGA
Source organism: uncultured Clostridia bacterium (assembly GCA_947177005.1). Lineage (GTDB taxonomy): Bacteria > Bacillota > Clostridia > Oscillospirales > Oscillospiraceae > Pelethomonas. The sequence continues at coordinate 4,822 of CAMWSZ010000071.1, forward strand.
CGGCGGAATGCGGTACTATTTTTCATTGCTGTCCCGTGTAAAAGAAGAGTCTGAACAGGCCGTTGCCACATACAGCGGCGATTCCTTTGAGACAGGGGAATATATGTTCGAGACCGGCTATCATGCGCCCCAGGTGCAAACCCTCAGTGATGATGACTCTGTTTTTACAATTCGCAACACGGATGAAGACGGAAACCTCTACACAGAGAAATCTATCAAAGCTACGATTGCCGAGCGTGACCAGATTGTGAAGAGCCTCACTGATCCCCTTCAGGGAAAGTCCAGATACGAGCAGGTAAAGGGACTGAACAGCTGGTTGACGCAGCATAATGAATACAACTCCGTGGTGGCCGACCCGGACCCTGAGACGGGGAATGCAGGGGCATCCCAAACCGCCTGGGAGTGCATCAGTGCCCTGAGAGGCCGCAGCGGCCCTATCGGTCCGGTCTGCGCCGGTTATGCTAAAGCGTTTCAGGTGCTTGCCCGTGCGCTTGACATCCCCTGCGTGCAGACGCTCGGCGATGCCGGCAGCGGCGATGACCGCGGTTACCATATGTGGAACTATGTCCAAATGGATGACGGGCTCTGGTATGCCGTAGACGTGACGTGGAACGATCCGACCAACTCTAACAATGGAAACGGAAACGAGAATTATCTCCTGATTTACAACGATAAAATTGTTAACAACAACACGAAGCAGACCTTTATTGACGAACATCCCGCCACCAATACAATCACCTACTGGTGGAATTCAGAAAGCACCAAACTCGATGTCAATAACGGCCCTGAGGAGGGTCCCAATACGGCGAAGGGTGCGTATGTCCTTCCGTTTGACGGTTCTGTCACCGTTTCCGGTACGCCGGAGCTGAATCAGACCCTGACAGCGGTAGTGTCCGGCGCTCCCGCAGACGCTGGCATTACCTATCAGTGGCTGCGCAACGGCACAGAAATCCCCGGTGCGGCCCAAAATACCTACGCTGTTCAGACCGATGACCTCGGCGCTGAAATTGCGGTGCGTGTGACGGTGGCGGGATATCAGCCCAAGACCAGCGAAGCCGTAAAAATCGCGGCGGAACGAATCAGCATCACGGCGGAAGCCGATGCCCGTGTTTATAACGGCACTGACACCGTTCCTGCCTTTACGGTCAAGATTGAGGGCACTGATACCGTGCTCACAGCAGGTACTGACTATACGGTAGCAGTGGCAGAAGGCACCAACACGACAGACGCTGGAGTCGTACAGGTCACAGTCGTTCCGGCTGTTGACGGACGTTACACCTGGACTCCCAAAACTGTAACCTATACGATCAGCAAAGCGGACAAGACCTCCCCAACCATTTCTAAGAGCATCCGTTTAGCCGGTACCAGCGTGGATTTGAGCGGCGACCTTGAGAAGGGAACTTACGGCAACATTACCGTAGTGTCCGGAGACAGCAGTCTCACAGGAACGCCCAGCCTCAGCAGCGGCGGAGTTTTGAACCTTGCGCTGAGCGATACTGCGGCGGAGGGCGATGTGATCGCGGTCACCTGCACCGTCACCCCGGATGACTCCAACTACAATCCCTATACACAGCGCATTGAAATCACTCTCCGCAATCTGGAATCCCAGACGATTTCCATTACCGGCGGCACCTCCGTCACCTACGGCGGCACCCTGACCCTCAGAGCTGAGGGCGGCATGACGGACAGCCCCATTGCCTGGACTGTGGATGATGATACAATCGCTACTGTTTCTCCCGCAGCCGGCAGCGTTACAGTCCTCACCCCCCTCAGGGCTGGTACTGTTACGGTTACTGCCGTCAAAGCAGGCGATGACACTTATGCCGAAGCCACTGCGTCCACAACGGTCACGATCAGCAGAGCCGGTCAGAGTCTGAACATCACCAGCCGTAACTATGTATCCTACGGCGACACCCTGACCCTGACCGCCGACAGCGGCGGCGTAACCTGGACGGTTGCCAACGGCACCGGCGAGGCCGAGATTATCAACGGCAATGTTTTAAATCCCATTAAAACCGGCACCGTGACGGTCACCGCAGAATTAGCCGCGGACGAGGGTCACGAAGCTGCCAGCGATACAATGGAAATCACCATTCGTCCTATGCAGTATGATCTTTCGGTCCCCTCCGGCAGCGATTTTTCCATTACGGACCGAGATCCCGATAACTTCACCCTTACCGTAACAAACCGCGGCGTTACCTTTGCTGATCTGCTGGCTTTATTTGACAATCCCGGCGGACTCTACTATGCAAACGGTGATCCTATCGTTCTGAGCGATGTGATCGACATCAATGATACCTACCGTCTGGAATGGCGGAACGACACCGGCACGCAGGCTCTGTCCTTCACCCTCCGTCCGGAAGAAGATGACGGTGAAACCTATTACATCTCCATTCCCAAAACCGGCAACGGTGATGTCATTCCCAACACCCGCCATGCGGAGAGCGGCAGCCGCGTATCCCTGTCCGTTCATCCCGACAAGGGCTATGAGCTGGACAGCCTGACCGTTACCGATGTCCGCGGCCGTGAGGTCTCCCTGCGCTACGCGGACGGCGATTCCTGCTCGTTCATCATGCCGCCGGCACGTGTGACCGTGGAAGCCGTATTCACGCCGGTTCAGGACAACTCCAGCACATCGTCCGATGATATCTTTAACCAGCCCTTCACCGGTCTGGGCACCCCCGGCATCTCTGGCATTGTCCTCAACCCCTCCCCCCTGCCCTTCGTTGACGTACAAAGCAAGGACTGGTTCTACAACAATACAGACTATGTCTGGAAACACTACCTGATGAGCGGCGTATCCGACACCGCTTTCGCCCCCCAGACCACCACTACCCGCGCTATGGTCTGGACCATTATCGCCCGGATGCACAACGTCCGCACAGATATCAACCCCGGCGCTACCTGGTATGAGCGCGGGATGCTCTGGGCGGTGGAGCACGGCATCACGGACGGAAGCAGTCCCATGGACCCCATTATCCGTGAAGAGCTGGCCGTTGAACTCTGGCGCAGCGCCGGATGCCCGGCAGGCTATGCCGCAGAGGTGAGCCGTTTCGCTGACAGCGCGTCGGTCAGCGACTACGCCCGCAGCGCCCTCGGCTGGGCGGTCTCCGCCGGAATCATGAACGGTTCCAACGGAAACCTGAACCCCCAGGGCACCGCCACCCGTGCGGAAATTGCCGCTATGGTATCCCGCTACGGTGAAAGAGTAGGCTGAGCGTTCCCCGGTTTTTCAGGTCTGTAAATCTGTAAAATAATGCACCGCCGGTTTCTGTCTGGGAACCGGCGGCGCGTATTTTTTGTTTTTTCTCAGATTTGCAGTCCGCGGGGCGGGCCGCCGTCCTGTTCACGGCCCGGCGGTTCAAACCCGAAGTCCTTTGCCACAGTCGCGGTGTCCCGCTTCAGCATGGCCTCCATGACCTTCAGGTCGCTGACCACATCCATTGCGTCGGAGCTGTACAGCTGGTCGAGCTGGTGCTCAAAGCCGCTGACAATGGTGTCCATCATCTGCTCAATCCGCTCCTTTGCCTGACGCAGATGCTCTCCCTCCACCCCTGTCTCCTCAAAATCGGCGTAGGCGTCCAGCAGCTTCTGGGTGGTGGGCAGGTAGTAGTCGAAAAACATATGAATGCTTTCGCGTTTCTCCGGATGCTCCTCCACCTCCCGGAATATTTTGCCTGTAACCTGTTCGAGACGTTCGATCTTCCGGCTCAGTTCCGGGTCTGCAATGCGGTCGTTGGTCCGGCGAATGTTGCGGAGGATACCCGAATAACCCTCTTCCGCCTCCCCGGGCGTCTGGAGGACGGGCTCCGGTTCCGGTTCTTCGAAGGGCGGGTCCTCCTCCAAGGTCGCGCCGAAACGGAGGAAATAGCCCCGCTCGTAGTCGATATAGGCGTCCTCGCCCATATACCCTTTGTCGATCAGCTTTTGCAGCTCCTTCATGGCCTGCTTCGGCTTGCGGTTGACCCGCTTGGCAATCACGTCAATGGGCATGGCGTCCACGTTGCCAATGGCCAGGATATACCGCTGGCTGCGGCGGCTCAGACGGTTGAGGTACATACCCCGGCCGAAAGTAATGCCGCCGGCGGTCAGGAAACCCAGGCCGCTAAAGAAATCGTCCGTATCCGCATAGCCGTAGCCAATTAATCCCGACAAAAAATCCAGCCAGGCGATCCCGCCGATTGCCAGGCAGATCACACCTATGGTCCGCATGAGGATTCCGGCGGATTTTTTCTTCTGTTTTTTCTGCTTTTCCATTTTGGCGGTTTTTACGGGCTTGGGCTGTGCCTGCTGCGGCTGATGCCCCGGCTGTGCATGGGCGTCGTATTCCACCGGCCCGGCCCGTCTTGCGCCGTAGTTGACCGTCCGCTCCACCTGCTTTGCCGCCCGGCTGACCGACTGCTCTACCTGTGACGCGGCGCGGCGAATGGCCTCATCGGTCTCGCCGGCGGCGCGGTCGAAGCGCTGGGAGGCGCTCTCCACCGCCCGTTCTGCCGCACTCCGGGCAGCAGTTTGCGTTTTCTTTTTCTTGTCCCAGAACAGATTGTAGAACAGCAGTCCCAGCGCCACCGGCCAGATGCCCAGGGAAAACAGAATGATAATCGCGGGCCAGCTGTACCACCACGCGTTATTATCCTTCTCCGGGTCCGGACGCCGGGGCGGCGGCGTGGGACGGGGCGGCGGCGACCCCCGGTTTGTACCGCCGGTAAACTTCTCTTTGTCAAAGTATTCTGGCATTTACTGCTCCTCCTTCCGACGCAGTTTCCGCTTTTGTCCGTGACCGTCCACCACATACATATTCTCCAGCTGGCCCCGCAGGTCCCCTACATAGGAGGCGATATACTCCCTGCGCAGGGCGTCACGTTCCGCCTGTTCTTCTCCGGTCAGGCCCTCGGTCTTGGCTTTGCGGGCCAGGGCATTGATCCGGTCGATCTTGTGCTGTTCCATAAGTGTATACCTCGCTTGCATCAAGTTTGCATCAGATAAATTTTTCCACAGTGATTCCGGTGCGGCCTTTTTTTGTCAGGCCGCCCGTCTCCGCCAGGCGGGCTTTCCCCAACCCCCGCACGGAAATCATACTGCCCTGCGCCACCGGCTTGTCCGGTTTCAGGCAGGGGACATGATCCAGACTGACCCGTCCGGCGGAGATGAGGCCGGAGGCTTTGCCGCGGCTCAGCCCGAAAGCCGACGCTGTCACCGCGTCCAGCCGGAGGGAAGACACGGTATCCCGGATGGTTTTTACCTGCGCCTGCGGGACCAGCAGCTCCTCCCGGCTGATTTCGGAGACGGTCAAGGTCACGCGGCCCGCGCCGGACCACTCCCGCAGGAAAAAGCCGGTCAGGGAGGGGACGGTGATGAGGTCGGCGCTGTGGGGGGAGCTGTCTCGGTTATACACATCTCCGAGCCCACGAGACTCCTGAGCATCTCGTATG
>CAMWSZ010000072.1 GCA_947177005.1 uncultured Clostridia bacterium
TTCACGCCGAAGCCGGCATCCGCGCTGCTCAGGAGGCTCGTGGGCTCGGCGATGTGTATAAGCGACAGGTCGCCGACGCACCTGCTCAACACTACAACCCCCTGTTTATCTACGGCGACTCAGGTCTGGGTAAAACTCACCTCCTCTATGCCATCGCCCACGTGATTCAACAAAAAAACCCTGAATTTCGCATCCTGTATATCAAAGGCGACGAATTTATCAACGACTTTATTGAATCTGTCCGTTCCGGTAAAGCCGGAGACTTCCGTATCAAATACCGGGAAGCCGACCTGATGCTGGTAGACGATATCCAATTTGTCGCCGGTAAAGTAGAAACCCAAAACGAATTCTTCCATACCTTTAACACCCTCTACGAAAGTAAAAAACAAATCGTCCTCACCTCTGACCGCCCCCCACATGAAATGGCCCAGCTGGACGACCGCCTCCGCACCCGCTTTGAATGGGGACTTATGACAGACGTCCAGCCCCCTACACTGGAAACCCGTGAAGCAATCCTGAAAAACAAAGCCGCTCAACTGGGATTCGTGCTCTCCGACGACATCGCCCACTACATTGCCACTAAAATCACCGCCAACGTCCGGCAACTGGAGGGCACCGTAAAAAAAATCAAAGCCTTCCGTGATCTGGATGGCACGGAAGTCAACCGGGAAACCGTAGACCGGGCCATCCAAGACATGAGCAAATCCAATGAATTCATTATCACACCAGAAAACATCATCCGGGAAATCTGCCGGTACTTCCGTATCGAAGAAGATCAAATCAAAGGACAGTCCCGCAGCAGAGACTGCCTCAACGCCAGACAAATCGCTATGTATCTCATCCGGCGCATGACCAGCCTCACCTTAGATGAAACCGGCCAGATTTTTGGCGGACGCGACCACGCAACCGTCCTTAACTCTATTTCAAAAGTAGATAAAAAGATGAAAAACGACTCAAATTTTGCCGAAACCGTAAAAGCAATTATCACAAATATCAATTCGACAAAATGAGCGCGACAAGAATCGAGGAATATCAACATTTTCCCCCAAGTTTTCCACAATCTTTTCAATTTCCACATTTGATATCCTGTGGAAAAAAACCGCCCAGAAACAAGCTGTGGATATCTGTGGAGAAATAAAAAGTTTTCCACACCCTAAGCACACCCAATTTTTTCAGTATTTGCAATACTTTCGCCAAGTTATCCACAAAATTTCGCCCTACGGCTCCTACTACCAAAATAATAATTCTATAACTCTTATCTACTCCAAAACTCCCGACCGATCCAAAACAGAAAGGAACCCCAAACAATGAAATTCTCCTGTGAAAAGATACTGCTGCAAAACGCCGTAGCTACAACCTCCCGTACAGTCGCAACCAAAAGCTCTATTCCAGCCCTCGAAGGCATTCTTCTCCAAGCCAGCTCCAACCTGACATTATCCGGTTATAATATGCAAACAGGTATTCGAACAACTCTAGACACCGATATTACCGAAACTGGCTCCCTTGTTTTACCAGCCAAACTATTAGGCGAAATCATACGACGCCTGCCAGACGACGTCGTTACATTCACCGCCGATCAAAACCTAACCGTTAAACTTACCTGCGGCAATGCCACATACAATATACCAGCTATACCCGCAGACGACTATCCAGAATTACCAGAAGTCGAAAACGAACACTCCGTCCATATTCAACAAAAAATCCTCCGCGCCATGATCGGAGAAACCTCTTTTGCCGTCTCAACTGACGAGGTCAGACCAATTCATACCGGCTCCCTATTCGAAATCAATGAAAATAACTTAACAATGGTCAGCGTAGATGGCTTCCGTCTAGCATTACGACGGGAACAACTGGATAACCCTGGAAATAACAACTTTAAGTTTGTTGCCCCCGGAAATGCCCTTAACGAAGTTGAAAAGATCTGCGAAGATACAGAAGAATCCGCAATAATTACCCTTGGTAATCGCCACCTGCTCTTTGAAGCTGGACAAACACAACTCATCTGCCGCCGCCTAGAAGGAGATTTTCTTGACTACAAAGCAGCAATTCCCAGAGCAAACCCAATATCTGTCATAGCAGAAACACGCAATTTAATTACCTCAATAGACAGAGTTTCAGTTGTTATATCCGACAAACAAAAAAGCCCTATTCGCTGTATTTTTAAAAACAATCAAGTCGTTATTTCAGCTAAAACAGGCACCGGCGAAGCTAAAGACATCTGTAAAATTACCGGAGACAGTAACAATTTAGAAATCGGTTTCAACAACCGTTACCTTATAGACGCACTAAAATACGCACCAGCTGATACCGTAAAGATAGAACTAAATACAGGAATCTCACCATGCATCATTACACCTGTTGAAGGAGAAGAAAAATTCCTGTATATGGTGCTTCCGGTTAGACTGAAAAACAATTAATGTGGGTACTATTCTATGGAAATAATTAATATTACGACAGAATTTATTAAATTACAAGACCTGATGAAACTAGCAAACATGGTCGAAACCGGCGGAGAAGCAAAAATACTCATCCAAAACTGCCAAGTCACTGTAGACGGAGAACCGTGCCTTCAAAGAGGAAAAAAAATCAGACCCGGAAACATAGTCTCTTTTAATAACCAAAACTATTCTGTAGCCTATGCAGATCAATAACCTATATTTAGAAAATTTTCGCAACTATTCTAGCCAATATATTAATTTCGACCCAACTTGCAACGTCATCTGCGGCGAGAATGCACAGGGTAAGACTAATCTTTTGGAAGCAATTATTTGTCTGTCAACCGGAAAATCCCCCAGAACAAGAGGTGACCAAGAGCTGACCCGCTTTGGTAACATTGGTTACCAAATTCAAGGACATATTTTTACTAGAGGCCGCGATTTCATAAGTAAAATCGAATCGCTCTCTAATCGAAAGAAAAAAATTTTTGTTAATAAAGTAAGCGTAAAAAACTTTTCCGAACTCAGTCAAACCCTAAATACAATATTTTTTTGTCCGGAAGATTTGCAGCTTATTAAAGAAGGTGCCGCCGCCAGACGCCATTTTATGGATGTATCTTTATGCCAATTACGGCCTAATTATGCATCTGCTCTAACGGAATACTCCAAACTGCATGAACACAAACTCCGTATCCTGCGGGATCAAACAGACCGGCCAGACCTGCTGCAAACTTTGCCGGATTTTAACAAAAGACTGGCTGAAACCGGCGCAGTACTAATTCACTATAGAGCAAGATTTGCAAGATGTTTGTCCGAATACGCTGAAATTACCCACCAAGAATGTTCAGGCGGAAAAGAAAAACTGGAAATCCTATATAAAACAGTAAACACCATTACAGACCCTTTTGAAAAACAAAGGGTTCTAATTCCACAACTGGAAGAGCATTTAAGAAAACATAATACAACAGAACTATCAAGCAGACAGTGTCTGTCCGGCCCACATAAGGATGATCTTGAAGTCCTGCTGAACGGCCTCCCAGCACGGTCGTTTGCATCCCAAGGACAGACCAGAACCGCAGCATTGTCAATGAAACTGGCAGCCAGAGAAATTCATCGGGAAATTATCGGAGAATATCCTGTCCTCCTTCTGGATGACGTACTCAGCGAGCTGGACCCAAAACGACAGGAATTTGTGCTAAATCGAATCAACGGGGGACAGGTGTTTATTACCTGCTGCGAAAACGACAGGCTCAATCAATTGCTGAAAGGAAAAGTGTTAACCGTAAAAAACGGCGTCATTACGGAATAATTGGAAATCAATGCTGAAACGATGCCCCAACTGCTATAGAGCTGATAGACGGCAACAAAAAAGGAGAATTCTATGATCCTGCATTTAGGATGTAATGTATCTGTTCCAATTGCAGATATTGTAGGGATTTTTGATATCGACAACGCATCTACCGCAAAATCTACTAGAGAATTCCTGCAATCAGCCGAAAATGACGGTATGATTATTACTGCCGGTTCGGACCTGCCCAAATCTATTGTCGTATGCTGTCCCGCGGGAAGCTGGCAAAGAGTTTATATCTCACCTCTCGCCCCTGCTACCCTGCTAGGCCGGTTGGAGTCTATCCGCTCTTCTTTACTTTAACCCGGAGGTGTACAATCTATGTCTGATTTGAATGAATTAAATGAACTGAACGAATTATATGCTGCCGAAAACATCGCTGCTCCTGTTGACCATGAGTACGGCGGCTCCGAAATCCAAGTGCTGGAAGGATTGGAAGCCGTCCGGAAACGGCCAGGTATGTATATCGGTTCCACCAGTGAGTCCGGTCTGCATCACCTTGTCTATGAAATCGTCGATAACTCCATTGACGAAGCCTTAGCAGGCTTTTGCAGCGAAATTTCCGTCACCATCAACGACGGCGATACAATTACTGTTACCGATAACGGACGCGGAATCCCAGTTGATATCCAGCCCCAGACAGGACTGCCGGCCTTGGAAGTCGTGTTTACCGTGCTGCACGCAGGCGGGAAGTTTGGCGGCGGCGGTTATAAGGTCTCCGGCGGTCTCCACGGCGTGGGCGCAAGCGTCGTTAACGCTCTGAGCGAATGGCTGGTAGTTCAAGTCCATAAAAACGGACAGATCTATCAGATGAAATTCGCCAGAGGCGAAATCACAGAGGCTATGCAGGTGGTGGGCCAAACCGAAAAAAATGGTACTGTCGTTACCTTTAAGCCCGACCCTGATATGTTCGATACCACCGTATACAACTATGAAACCATTCATACCAGAATGCAGCAGGAGGCGTTTCTCAACGCCGGACTGAAAATTATTACACGCGATGCCCGGCCGGGCCGTGAGACACAGGATGAAATGCGTTATGAGGGCGGAATCCGTGAGTACGTCGCCTGGCTGAACCAAAGCAAAATCCCAATCCATGAGAATGTTATTTACATGAGCGGCAGAAAAGATGACTCCTCTGTTGAGGTGGCGATGCAGTATACCGACACCTACAACGAATCAATTGTTTCGTTTGCTAACGACGTGCGAACACCGGAGGGCGGAATGCATGAGGAGGGGTTCAAACGGGCTTTGACGTCCGCTTTGAACGCCTACGGAAAGAAAGTGAACCTCCTAAAAGGCGATGATAAAGTCTCGGGCGAGGACTGCCGGGAAGGACTGACCTGCGTCATCTCCGTAAAGCTGACAGAAGCCCAGTTCGAGGGCCAGACTAAAGCGAAATTAGGTAATGCGTCAATCCGGACGCTGACGTCCGCGGTAGTCAGCGAAAAATTAGAGGAGTATTTAGAAGAAAATCCCAAAGCTGCAAGGGTTATTCTGGATAAAGCTATGATGGCCAGCCGTGCGAGAGAGGCCGCCAAAAAAGCCCGGGAATCCGTGCGGCGCAAAAGCGCGCTGGAATCCGGCCAGATGCCCGATAAATTGCAGGACTGCAACGAACGGGACCCCGCCTTGTGCGAAATCTATATCGTTGAGGGCGACTCCGCCGCAGGCTCCGCCATTCAGGGACGGGACAGCCGGTTTCAGGCGATTCTCGCCATGTGGGGGAAAATGCTGAACGTCGAAAAAGCCAGAGCCGATAAAATCTATGGAAACGATAAGCTCTATCCGCTGGTGCTGGGTCTGGGCGCCGGAATCGGTGATGAGTTCAATATTGATAAGCTGAGATATCATAAAATCATTATCATGTCCGATGCCGACGTGGACGGTGCGCATATCCGCACGCTGCTGCTGACCTTTTTCTTCCGCTATATGCGGCCGCTGATCGAAAAGGGCTATGTCTATTCCGCCGTACCGCCCCTCTATAAGCTGACCAGAGGCAAACAGCAAAAGGTGGCCTACACCGATGAGGAGCGGGACGCGATTTCCGCCGAAATGCGCGGCGGCAATCCCAATGTCAAAGTCGAAATCAACCGCTATAAGGGTCTGGGCGAGATGAACGCCGACGAGCTGTGGGAAACCACCATGGACCCGGAAAAACGTACCCTGCGGCGGATTACACTGGACGACGCCGTGGCCGCTGACCAGATCTTTACCGTGCTAATGGGCGAAGAGGTGGAGCCGCGCAAGGAGTGGATCGAACGAAACGCCAAATATGCGCTCAATCTCGATTATTAAGGAGGCAACATGGGTCATAACAGAGACTATAAGCCCGAAGATATCGCGTTCCCAAATCAGATCATAACCGAGTCTGAACTGGTGAGCGAAATGGAGGAAAGCTATAAGCAGTACGCCATGAGCGTCATTGTGGGACGCGCACTGCCGGATGTGCGCGACGGCTTGAAGCCCGTTCACCGCCGGATTCTCTATACCATGTATGAGGGCGGATTGACCTCCGATAAGCCCTTCAAAAAATCCGTCACCTGCGTCGGCGACGTGTTGGGCCACTACCACCCCCACGGCGACAGCTCCGTATATGACGCAATGGTGCGTTTGGCGCAGGACTTCTCTATGCGCTATATGCTGGTGGACGGTCACGGCAACTTTGGCTCCGTGGACGGAGACCCACCAGCCGCTTACCGGTATACCGAGGCAAGACTTTCCAAAATCTCCAACGAAATGCTCCGGGATATTGATAAGGACACCGTGGACTGGGACCCCAACTTCGACGAGACCCGGAAAGAACCCCGCGTGCTGCCCAGCCGTTTCCCCAATCTGCTGGTCAACGGCTCCAGCGGCATTGCCGTGGGTATGGCGACCAATATCCCGCCCCATAATCTGCGGGAGGTCATTGACGCAACGATCTGTGTGATTGACAACCCGGACGCTACCGTCAATGATTTAATGGAGCATATCAAAGGGCCGGATTTCCCGACAAAAGGAATTATTATGGGACGGTCCGGCATTCGCGCCGCGTATGCCACCGGACGCGGAAAAATCGTGCTGCGGGCCAAAACCGAATTCGAGGAGTTCGGAAAAGGCCGGATACGCATTATTGTCACCGAGCTGCCCTATCAGGTCAATAAACGGCAGATGATTAAAAATATGGCCGATCAGGTCAAGGATAAACGCCTGGAGGGGATCTCCGATATCCGGGATGAGACCGACCGGCACGGTATGCGTATTGTCATCGAACTGAAAAAAGACGCAAATCCGCAGGTTGTGCTGAACAAGCTCTTTATCCAGACCGCTATGCAGACCAATTTCTCCGTGATTATGCTGGCCCTTGTGGACGACCAGAAACAGCCCAAAATCCTCTCCCTCAGAAATATTTTGGATGAATACATCGCGTTTCAGGAACAGGTCATAATCCGGCGGACAAAATTCGACCTCAAAAAAGCCCAGGAACGCGCCCATTTGCTGGAGGGCCTGCTGATCGCACAGGATAATATTGACGAAGTGATTCATATTATTCGTACCAGCTACGATAACGCAAAAGTTCGTCTAATGGAACGCTTTTCCCTGGATGATATTCAAGCTCAGGCAATCTGTGATATGCGGCTGATTGCCTTACAGGGACTGAACCGTGAAAAGCTGGAGGCGGAGTATAAAGAAATCGAGGAGCGAATTGCGTATTATAAACGGCTTCTGTCAGATGAGGCGCTGCTGCGTCAGACGCTGCGGGAGGAATTGACCGTTATCCGCGATAAATTCGGCGACGGTCGTATGACCGAAATCCAGGATGTCGAGGATGAAATTGATATCGAGGATCTGATTGATGAGGAGCAGTGTGTCTATACCCTGACCAGCGGCGGATATATCAAACGTACCCCCGCCAGTGAGTACCGTATTCAGGGAAAAGGCGGTAAGGGCAACAAGTCCATGTCTACCAAAGAGGAGGACTATGTCAATACCGTGTTTACCGCGTCAACACATGACTATATTCTGTTCTTCACCAATACCGGGCGGGTTTACCGGAGAAAAGGCTATCAGATTCCGGCGTCCGGGAAAACCGCCAAGGGTACGAATATCGTGAACGTTCTGCCGGTGGAGGCCGGAGAGAGCGTCAGCGCGATGATTAAGACGGATGACATCACAACCGGCGCAAGATTCCTTGTAATGGTTACCCGGAACGGTACTGTGAAGCGTCTGCCCGGCGAGGCCCTGAAAAATCTGCGGAGCAACGGTATCCGCGCCCTCAAATTGGATGAGGGCGACGAGCTGATCAGCGTGAGAGAAACCGACGGCTCCAAGAAAATTTTGATTGCAACCCATAACGGTATGGCAGTGTGTTTCCCGGAAACCGATATCCGTCCTATGGGACGGGATGCCGTGGGTGTGAGAGGCATTCGTCTGAAGGACGGAGATTATGTGGTGGGCGCGGCCCGGGCTACCGAGGGAAAAACTGTACTGTCAATTACCGAAAAGGGCTTCGGGAAACGGACCCCTGTGGAGGATTACCGGATTACCAACCGCGGCGGTATCGGAATCAAAAACTATGCCGTGACCGAAAAAACCGGCCTGGTTGTCGGCATTAAGGTCGTGGACGGCAGCGAGGATTTGATGATTATTACGGAAAAAGGCGTGTTGATTCGCACCGATGTCGGAACCATTAAGACCTGCGGACGGGCAACACAGGGCGTAATCGTGATGCGCTTCAAGGAGGAGGACGACCGCGTGATCTCCATTGCGCTGGCGGAGAAGGAACCGGAAGAAGAAATTATTGAGGAAACCCCCGCGGAAAATAACGGGGCGGAAAGTGCCGGTACTGTGGAAAAGTAAAAGAATTTGTTTGAATTGTAAAAGGAAGCATCAAAAGACTATGAAAACAATCACAATCTATACCGACGGCGCCTGTTCCGGTAATCCGGGACCGGGCGGCTGGGGCGCTATTCTGCAATATGGCGAGCATACAAAGGAGATGTCCGGCGGGGAGCGCAATACCACCAATAACCGCATGGAATTGACCGGCGTGATCCGGGCGCTCCAGGCGCTGAAGGAACCCTGCATTGTGGAGCTGTATTCCGACAGCAAATATATTATTGACGCCTTGGAAAAAGGCTGGGCCAGAGGCTGGCGTGCGAAAGGCTGGGTGAAAAGCGATAAAAAACCGGCCCTGAACCCGGATCTGTGGGGCGTGCTGCTGGAGCTGTGCGATGTCCATGAGGTGCGGACCCATTGGGTCAAGGGCCATGCGGAAAATCCGTTTAATAACCGCTGTGACCAGCTGGCAGTGAGCGAATGGCAGAAACTGAAATAAGCAGCGGATTGTCAAAAACAGGAGAGTTCATAAATTGTTTACACTGATTTCATGATTTCTTCTTAAACATTCAGTATTATTACAATCAGCAAAGGGGTAAAACCTGATGCGATTTCTCCCTCCTAAAACACACAACACACACCAGGAAACTCCGCCCCCCCAGGCGGGGTTTCTTGGTCTCTGGGAGGGGGAGGTTAACAGAGATTTCTTGAGTTCTGCCGGCAGAACATTTTTCAAGTGGAAAATGTCCTGCCGGTATTTTTTGCCCTTGGAGCGCCTGTAAAAATTTCTACCCGTAAAGCGAAAAAGCCTATACATTTTGCGTTTTTTTTGGTATATTGATTTCGCAATCGCTCTGCAATACACTGGTAGAATGGAGGTGGTTTTTCTTTAGGGGCGTCCGGCACCGCACCGCTGCCCTGTCAAATATGGCATATTTCCGCATAGATCCAGCCGTAAAATGACGCGGTTTCACAGACTTGTTTCTACGAATTTACCTTCTCTTTTACTATGTATTTGTTTATTTTTACTAATTTCGGAATTGATTTTTTGTGATTGAAATTGATTGAAACTGCTTGACTTTGAGTGGAGGATGATGTATTATGATTATACGCTCAAAACCAATCATAACAAAAACCAGAAAGGGGGATTTCTTATGCTGGCAGAGCAGAGGACGGAGGTGATCTTATCTGAATTGGCGGAAAGACGCGCCGTGAGCGTGACCGACCTGTGCCATGCGACTGGCGCTTCGGAAGCGACGATACGGCGTGATCTCAATATGCTGGCACGACAGAGAAGATTGAAAAAGGTCCACGGCGGTGCGGTGCTGCTCGAAGAGCAATTCCATGTGATGGAGCCGGATATGGAAGTTAAACGGCGGATGTCGATGGAGGAAAAGGATCGGATCGCACGGTATGCGGTCAGCCTCATCGAGGACGACGATGTGGTGTATATGGACGCGGGAACTTCTGTTTTGCAGATGGTGCAGCATTTGCAGAATACAAAAGCTCTGTTCGTAACCAATAATATTGAGTGCGCTTTCCGGTTGATGGAAAAAGGACTGCGGACCTATGTGC
>CAMWSZ010000073.1 GCA_947177005.1 uncultured Clostridia bacterium
GTCCTGCACCTCCCCCACGGTGCTGTACGACAACCGGATCAAATCGAATCCCGCCGTCACACAGGTGGGCGTGGACAACGACGAGGCAATGGAGCTGGCGGTGGCCAGACTGAAAGAGCTGGGCCACAAAAAAATCGGGTATCTGAGCAGTGCCCTGGGGTCGTATATCTACCGGGCGCGGTACGCGGCGTTTTTCCGCGCCCTGCGGCAGAACCGTTTGTACACCCACAGCTCTCTGGCCGGGTATGCGTACCGGATCACCGAGTGCCTGGAACGGTATTTTCCCCGCCTGCTGGAGCGGGGCTGTACGGCGGTCATTTGCAGTCACGACTTACTGGCCCATTCGCTGCTGATTCACTGTATGGAGCGCGGCGTCAAGGTGCCGGAGGAGCTGAGCGTGGTGGGCTTCGACGACCTGCCGCTGTGCCGGTACACGCTGCCGCCCCTGACCACAATCCGGCAAAACCGTACAGAGCTGGGGAAAAGCGCGTTTTACGCGCTGTCCAGCCAAATCGAGCGGACGCCTATCAGCACGCTCCTGCTGCACGCGGAGCTGGTCGAGCGGGCGTCGTCTGGCCCCGCGCCCCAGTGAACAAAGAGGAAAGACCGTTGCGGTCTTTCCTCTGTCTTTGGTTATTCGGTTTTTTCCCACTTGCACCGGACGATGCATTCAAGCGTATAATCGCTGCCGCCGCAGTCAACGGTCATGGTAATGGTTGCGGTGCCGGGTCCTACCGCCGTGACGGTGCCGTCCTGACCGACCGCTGCAACAGTGCTGTCACTGCTGGAGTAGGTGCTGGGGCATCCGGCGCCCGCGCCGGTGGGGACCAGCTTGAAATGCTCCTTCGGATTGAAGAAAGTCGCGTCGGAGTGGCTGGCGGTGACGGCCGGGGTGGCTGTACTGTTGTTGGCGGACGCTGGCGGCAGCACCGGTTCGTCATCTTTCTGCGTATTGGCGGGCTTGTCCGTTTTATTTGTGTCAGACGGCTGGGCGGTTTTATCGTCCTTTTTCCAATTGCACCGGACAATACATTCAAAATCATACTGCCCGTTGCTCTCCACATGCATTTTGACCTTTGTCGTCCCGGGCGCTACGGCCTTGACGGTGCCCGTGTTGGAATCGACGGAGGCGATTTTGTCATCGTCAACCGAATAGGTACAGGCATACGTGCCTGACACGCCCTTCGGCAGATACCGGAAGCTCTCCCCCGCGCTGAAAAATGTCACATCTGTATGGCTTGGGGTGACGGTCTCCGCGGCGGCGG
The DNA here is from genome assembly GCA_947177005.1 of uncultured Clostridia bacterium. GTDB lineage: Bacteria > Bacillota > Clostridia > Oscillospirales > Oscillospiraceae > Pelethomonas. The sequence goes on from CAMWSZ010000073.1 coordinate 1,266, forward strand.
CAGCGTCAGGTTCAGGAGGCGCGGCGGGAGTGGACGGAGCGGTTGTCTGGACCGGTTCCGCCGGGAACTGGACGGAAACGTCCGGAACCGCGGGTCCGTCACTGGCAATATCCGGCTCCTCCGATACCGGCACAGCAGGCGCAGGAGGGTCCGGTTCGGACGCGGGGTCCGTGTCCGTGGCCGGTATGGATACGGAGGGGATCGACGCGAGATTGTCCTCCGAGAACAGCTTGTCCAGCAGGCCGGCTCCCTTTTCCGCGATTGACTCGAAGCTGCATCCGGTCATCAGGAGGGCCGGAAGCAGTAAAGAAACAGCTATTGTTTTGATACGTTTCATGATAAATGCGACCTTTCTCTCTGCGTATAGTTGTTGGAACACAAGATAATACTATAGTTATCGGCTTGACTGCGGCGGGGTATAAGCCGGTACGGTGAATAATTTTTCATACCGTCCCGTTCATTTTATCATAGCAGAACGCCCCACGGGACGCCAGAGATTTGATTCTTAAAATAAACCTTTTTTCCGGAATCAAATCCTCTTGCATCACAGGATAATTCTGCTAAAATAGACCGTGCAGAGCCTGTTTGTCTATAAATGAAAGACAGATAGTCATACGGTTTTTCTCATTTTCGGATCATATGCGGGAACATCTGTTGACATGTATTTTTATTTCCTATATAGTATGTGACGGCAAGCGCCAAAATTGCAGAATACGTTTCAGGTTCTGTAAAATAGAGAGAGGGGTGTGAAAAAACGGTCCGGCATAACCCCAGAGATACCGCCTGCACAAAAAAATCAAAGAAGGAGAAATCTGTTATGTTATCCCTTATCGTTTCGATTATTGTTGCCGCCGCTCAGTGGCAATATTTCAAAAAAATGGGGCACGAGGGCTGGGAAGGCATTATCCCGATCTACAGCACCTATGTGATCTTCCAGGAGCTGTATGGAAACGGCTGGAGAATGCTTCTGCTGCTGATTCCCCTCTTCAATATCTTTGTGATCTTCAAGCTGAATATTGATCTGGCCCACGCCTTCAATCTGAATACCGGTTTCGGAATCGGCCTGACCCTGCTGGCACCCATTTTCAGCTGCATTCTGGGCTTTGGCAGTTCCATTTATCGTGACGGTTCTATGGCAAGAGTCTGATATTTTTCTTGCAAGCTCTCTTAAATTGTGAGACAATAGCCCTATCTTACTTATGGAGGCCGGCACATGTATACAGTCAATAATTTTATCGGCAGCGACCGCACTAATCCCAATATCCTGATTAAAGACGAGCTGGGTTCGTTCACGGTCATCGAATATGCGAAAGACCTCAGCGTAACCCCGCAGACTGCGGCCACGGCGTACTACAACTCACTGATGAACATCCGGCGCCGCCAGCTGATCTGCGACCTGAGCCAATCAGGCGCGACGGTTCAGTCGGGCGCGATGCAGTGGATGCTGGGGGACGTACAGGTATCGGCGGGCGTCAAATCGGCGGCCGACCTGATCGGCAAGGCGTTCAAGGGCAAGGCCACCGGCGAGTCCGCCATTAAGCCGGAGTACAGCGGCAGCGGCGTGCTGACCCTGGAGCCGACATATAAGCACCTGATTTTATCGGACACGGCGGACTGGGGCGGCGGCGTGGTTCTGGACGACGGCCTGTTTCTGGCCTGCGAGAGCGGTCTGACCCAGAAAATCGCGGCCAGAAGCAATTTTTCCTCGGCGGTTGCCGGGGGCGAAGGACTGTTCAATCTCTCCCTGAACGGACGGCAGGGGGTGTTTTGTCTGGAGGCGAACTGTCCAAAGGAGGAGCTGGTGGAAATCAATTTGCAGAACGACGTCATCAAGATCGACGGGAATTTTGCCATTGCCTGGTCCTCCAGCCTGAGCTTCACGGTAGAGCGCACCACCAAAACATTGGTGGGGTCTGCGGCGTCCGGGGAGGGTCTGGTGAACGTCTACCGCGGCACCGGCCGCATCTGGATGATGCCGCTGGGCTGATCCATACTTTTATAGATACGAGGCAAACCCGGGAACTGTTGCACAGTTCCCGGGAAAATTTTTTATGTAAGAAGCTCCTGCAATCGGTCCAGCAGATGCCCGAGCGCATACCAGACGGTTTCAAAGTGCATGAAATCTGTGGTATTTTTGTCCCACAGTACCTGTAGACTGGCGGGAAACTCATCATCCGAGTTCCAGAACTGGAGGATGACCGGCATAAAATCGAACAGAGGCAGACGGTAAGCAACATCGCCCTTGCCGCAGGGGACTCCGCCCAGCTGTTCGCAGGCCCGGGACAGTTCCGTTTCCCGATGGTCAAAAAGGCGGGTCTGACGTGCGGTGAGGCTTCCGCCGCTGCCCGGATTGTTGGCGGCGTTGACCAGATTGCCAATAGCGGTAAACTCCCCTGACAGAGAGCAGCCGTCTTTGGCATTGCACAGCAGGTCGTAGAAGGTCATCGTCTCGTTGAAGCCCGCTTCCCTGACGATACCGTTTTCCTCCCATGTGACGGTTCCGTCCGTGCGGCGGATCTGGTAGGTACGGTTCAGGCAGCGGATGTACAGATAGTCTTTGTCCCCGTCCAGATGAAATTTTTGCGCCATTTTTTCCTGATCGTATTGGGCAAAGGCGCGGGCCATTTGCCGTTTGGTGATCTCGTAGTTGGACATCCGTTTACAGACGCAGTAATCGCAGACCGTTTTTTTCAGGGTGGACTTTTCGGGACACTCATAGACAATACCGTCCCCGGTTTCGGTGGCCTTGATGTCCAGCTGTTCTATGGGGTGCATAGGTCTTCCGGCCACAAATGTCAGATAGAAACAGGCGAGGGTCACATACTTCTGCCCCGCCGTCTGCTCCGCCATACATTCCGCATAAAAGGCTTGCAGGGTCTCATACAGACCGGCGGCCCGTTCCACCGGGATTTCTCCGTCCGGGGCGGAAGCGTCCCGCATTTCCAGCAGGACTTTCCGGTTGAACGGACTGACCGGCAACGAACTGTTCTTTTCCAGCGCGGCCCATTCCTCCGGCGAAACCGCCTGCCGGAGCCGTTCCAATAATTCTGCCTGTTTCATGCTTATTCTGCAATCGCCCAGCCGCAGACGGTCTTTGACAGCTCCACAGAACCGTCCGGAATGCCGCTCCAATAGGGGCTGGAGTTGTCCAGGGGGTGGGAGAGCTCGATCCAGCGGCAGTTTTTGGCCTTTGCCAAGGCGTCCCAAAGCTGACTCATTTAATAATGTTCCTCCTGTTTTTGTAGGTTTATGGAATCAGTATAACAGATTTTTGGAAATTTGCAACCGAAAAAATCATTCCGCTGCGCACATCCGCGGCCTCGCTTGACAACCTGCTGTAAAAAGTATAGTATAGTCCGCAAAGGAGGTTCCGCTATGAAATTCAGTGAAATGCCCTATGTAAGACCCGATTTGGACGCCCTGAAGGAACAAACTGCCTCGATTCTGCACAGGCTCGAGACAGCCCGTTCCCCGCAGGAGCAAATCGACGCCTATTTGCAGTTTGAAGTCCAAAATAAAGAGACCGATACCGCCTGTGCGCTGGCCTATGCCCGGCACACCATGAATACAAAGGACCCCTATTATAATGCGGAAAACACGTATTTGGATGAAATCACGCCTTCGCTTCAGGAAATGAGCCAAAAAATCCAGCTGGCCCTGCTGCGTTCCCCTTTCCGCACGGACCTGGAGGAACGTTTCGGAAAGCTGTTCTTCACGAATCTGGAGATCCGTGTCCGCACCGTCAGCCCGAAAATCAGGGCGCTGATGCAGGATGAGAACCGCCTGCAAAGCGAGTACCAGAATCTGTATGCCTCTGCAATGGTGGAATGGCGGGGCAGGCAGATTCCTCTGCCGAAGCTGCTGCCCTTCAAGGAGAGCACCAACCGCACGGTGCGCCGGGCCGCCTATGAGACCGAGGGCCGCTGGTTCGACGGGCATCAGGAACAGCTCGACAGCCTCTTTGACCGGCTGGTCAGGTGCCGTACCGAACAGGGCCGGGCGCTGGGCTACGAGAACTATCTCCCGCTGGGCTATGACCGGATGTGCCGCAACTGCTACGGTCCGGCGGAGGTGGCCGCGTTCCGGGAACAGACCTTCCGGGAGATCACGCCGGCCGCCGCCAAGGTGAAGGAGGCCCAGCGGAAACGGCTCGGTCTGGACCGGCTGGCGCTGTACGACGACGCGCTCCGCTTCCCCGACGGAAACGCCGTCCCGCAGGGAACCGCGGACAGGATCCTGGCCGCCGGACGGGAAGTTTACCGGGAACTCAGTCCGGAGACGGAGAAGTTTATCGGCTTTCTCTATGACAATGAGCTGCTGGACGTTTTGAGCAGAAAGGGCAAAGCCCCCGGCGGCTACTGTTCCGATTTCCCGCTCTATCAGTCCCCCTTTATTTTCGCCAATTTCAGCGGCACCAACGACGATGTGGACACTTTGACTCATGAAGCCGGTCACGCCTTCGCCTACTACCGCTCCTCCCGGCGGCACGCGCTGTCCGGACAGATCAGCCCCACCATGGAGGCGTGCGAGGTCCACTCCATGTCCATGGAGTTCCTGACCGCCCCCTGGCATGAAAAATTTTTCGGTCCCCTTACGCAGAAATATGAGATCGAACACTGCGAAAACGCCCTTTCCTTCCTCCCATACGGCTGCATGGTGGATGAATTCCAGCATCTGGTCTACGAAAATCCCGGCCTGACCCCGGAACAGCGCAATGCGCTCTGGCTGGACCTGGAACACAAATACCGTCCCTGGATGGATTTCGGCCAGCTCCCCTTCTACAGCCGGGGCGCGGGCTGGCAGCGGCAGCTCCATATCTACCTCTGTCCCCTCTATTATATCGACTACTGCATGGCGCAGACAGTGGCGTTTCAGTTCTGGCTGGCCTCCCTGCGGGACCCGGCGGACGCTTGGGCACGCTATCTCCGCTTTGTGGATGCCGGCGGTACGCAGACCTTCGCGGAGCTGGTGAGCGGGGCCGGATTGCAGCTGCCTTACGCACCCGGCTGTATCGGAGAGACCGGCGCGGCCGTTCTGGAATGGCTCGGTTTGTCAGATTAGACCTTAAACCCTGAAAATCCGCATTTTTTTGCCCGTGGAACGAAATAAATGCGATAAGTCCTTGAAAAATTTTGCAGACTCGTATATAATAGGGACTGGCGCATAGCCTATCACAAGGGTGAAGGAACGATTGCATGAAAAAAATGTCTCTGCATTTTGCCGAAGAACGAGATACCACGCATCCTGTTGTCAAAGTGATAAAGGGCCTTTTCCTGACAGTGTTTACCGTGCTGGTGATCGGGATTATCACGGCGGCCCTTTTTCTCAAAATCTTCCTGACATACATACAGGATGACCTGATGGCCTCCAAATCGGTCATTGTTGACCTGGGCGCGATGCCCGTCAACCTGTCCAGCACCATTTATTACAAAAGTCCCGAGACCGGGGAATATGTGGAGTGGTACACCCTGGCCAACACGGAAAACCGCTTTTGGATCGACGGCAAGGATATCCCCAAGCGGTTCAAGGAGGCGTTTATCGCCATTGAGGACGAGCGGTTTCTGGAGCACAACGGCGTCGATTGGAAGCGGACCCTGGCCGCGACAGCGTCGTCGCTGAGCGGACAGTCGGTTTTCGGCGGCTCCACCATTACACAGCAGCTCATCAAAAATCTCACCGGCGAAAATCAGGTCACGGTCAAGCGCAAGATCACCGAAATCTGCCGCGCCCTGAAGCTTGAGGAAAACTATTCCAAGGACGAGATTCTGGAATGGTACATGAACGTCATCTTTTTCGGCAGAAAACAGTACGGGATCGGCTCGGCGGCTATGCACTACTTCAACAAAGAGGTGCAGGACCTCTCTCTGGCACAGATCTGCTCCATTGTGGCCATTACCAACAATCCCTCCAAGTACGACCCCTACAATTATCCCGGCAACAACAAGAACCGGCAGGAGACCATTCTGCAAAAAATGCTGGAGCGGGGCTACATCGGCGAGGCCGAATACCGGCAGGCCGTTCAGGAGGAGATCGTCTTCTCCGAACACACCGAACAGCAGGAGCTGGGTACGGAAGCCTATCCGTACTATGTGGATGCGGTGGTGGAGGATGTCATCAGCTTTTTCCAGGAGTCCGCCGGGATCACCAGAGATCAGGCCACTACCATGCTCTACTACGGCGGGTATCAGATTTACTCCTGTGTGGACATGGATATCCAGGAAAAAATGGACTCTGTATATCAAAATCCGGACAATATCCCCAAAACCCGCGACGGCAGAACGCTGGAGTCCAGCATGGTCGTCATTGATCCCTATACGGGGGATATTGTCGGCATGGAGGGCGGCGTGGGGCCCAAGACGGTGGCGCGCGGCCTCAACTGGGCTACCAGCAAGCTGGGACGCCGTCCGCCGGGGTCCTCCATCAAGCCTATTGCCGTCTACGGACCGGCCATGGATCAGGGCCTGATTACGCCCAATACATATTATCTGGACAGCAAAGACATCCAGCTGAAGGGGACCAGCTGGTATCCGCTGAACTACAGCCGCCGCAATTACGGCACCGTCACCATTCGCTACAGCATCGCTCAGTCCCTGAACACCGTCTCCGCGCAGGTGCTGGACAAGCTGACCCCGCAGGCGTCCTATCAATTCCTGACGCAGACGCTCCATATGAATCTGGAGGAGGCGGACTGTGACTACGCACCCCTTGCCGCCGGACAGCTGACTATTGGGACCACTACCCGGGAAATGGCGTCGGCATTCACCATTTTCCCCACGGGCGGGACGTTCCGGCAGGGGCGGACCTTCTCCCATATCTACGACCATACCGGTGAGAACCTTGTCTATGAAAATCCGCCGGTGACAGAACAGGCGGTTTCCGACAAAACAGCCTATTGGATGACGGATATGCTACAGGATGTGGTCCAGTCCGGCACCGGCACCGCTGCCCGAATGGGTTCTATGCCCGTGGCGGGAAAAACGGGCACCACTACCGATGATAAGGACCGCTGGTTCGTGGGCTTCACGCCCTACTATGTGGGTGCCGTGTGGACCGGCCACAGCAAACCCGCAGTGGTCCGCGCCAGCGGCAACCCGGCTATTACCGTCTGGAAACAGGTCATGAACCTGATCCATGAGGATCTGGAGCCCAAAAAATTCCCGGTCCCCGACGACATCAGCCTGCCGAAAGTCACAAATGTGCTGCCCGCCGTCACCAAGCCCGAAACACCGGAGGAGGAAATTCCGCCGGACAATTACGAGGCCGAAACGCCGCCGGACGACCCCACGCCTGACATGACAACGCCGCCGGAGACGGAGGAACCGCCGTCTATTGTGCCGGAGACGCCGCCGGAAAATACAGACAATCAAGTCAGTGAGGAGGGCCCAACGCTTTCGGAATTCGACCTCACGCCCCCGGCGTGGCTGATGACGCAATGACAGAACACAGACGGATGTGCCGTTTCACATCCGTCTGTGTTTTTACTGTATATTTCAGTCCGGCAGATCAGTTTGTTCCCACCAATTCCCGGAAAATTTCCTCATAGGGCCAGCCCTCCGGCCCCGGCGCGAACAGACGGTCTGTAACAGGGGACGGATCAGTCATATCGTCCAGCATCAAATCCAGACAGCTCCGGATTTGCTTCAGGTCGTGGTGAACCAGGTGTGCGGGCACGGCGTGTCTGTTGAAAAGGCTCTCGCCGGTCCCGTCCGCCGTACAGAATACCGCACAGCGTTTTCTGTCCTGAAGCCAAATCATCATATAGCAATTATCGTCCCGCAGGAGAACCAAATGCCCGGCTGTCCCCTCCTTTGCCGTCCAGGTCAGCCGCAGGCGGGTCAGTTTTTTCTGCATGAACTGAATCAGCGCCGCGGAGGCATGTCCGTAGGAGCCGCTCTTGACCGTCATCACTGTCTTTTCTCCGGCGTTGTCCACGCTCTCCACCTCAGCGGGGTACTTGCTGATGACAAATTTTTTCAGCGGATAATTCCGGCAGCGCTGGGGCGGATACCCCGCCAGCTTTATCTTGGCAAGGATCAGCCGGTGTTCGGCATCCTGAAGGTTGGTGGTGGTGGACCACAGCCAGCTGCCTCCGGCCCGTGTCTGCGGACTGCCCCGGCTGACCGACATCAATATCAGATCTAATTTGCTCATGATAGGCGCTGTGTCGTGAAAAAGACAATATTCGGCCAGTTTTCCCATACCAAAGGGATAGTATTTCACCTCGTCATGCTCCACATTCTGGTAAATATCCGGCTGGGAAATCAGAGCATACCAGGTATTCTTTGTCCTTCCGAAGGTCTCAAAATAAAAACAGGCATAGCCGGATTTGTCCATGACAAACACCAGATTACCGTCATACCACTCCAGCTGTAACCGCCGCAGCTTCCCCCCGGCGAACTGCCGCAGATATTCCAATACAATTTCCGCGGCAAGCCCCTTTTCTTCCCGTTCTATCTGGAAATCGTCGTCCTCGTCCTCACAGTCCAGCTCCGGCGCATTACTGTCATCCGCACCGTCCAGCACCGACAGCTCTACCTCCGGCGCGTTCAGCGGCAGGGCGTACAGACGGACAGGCATCTCGTTTAGCTGGGACAGATCGTAATTTTTAGGGGACGCCGCCTCTTCCAGCAGCTGTTTTGCTTTCGCCACCGCTTCCTTTTCGTCGAAGATGCCGTGATATTCCCCGTTTGGCAGGGCGCGGCGTCCGTCGAACGTCTGCTCAAAGAGAACCAGCAGGCCCTCCCGTTCAAACCAGGACGCGCCGTACAGCCGCTCCGCATCCTCCGCGAAAATCTCCAGCGGCAGCGGTGCGGCATCCTCGTTTGGAAGACGGCAGACCATTCCCGCCAGACATCCGGCAAGCAGTTCATAATCATCCACCGGCGCGGCGGTCCGGGGCAGACGCCGCCAAA
>CAMWSZ010000074.1 GCA_947177005.1 uncultured Clostridia bacterium
GAAAAAGGGCGCTGACTGTTTGGCTGTAAAAACCAACAAATCAACGCCCAAAAGTCTGGTAATATTTTTTCTTGGTACTGTTCGAACATCAGTGCCTTTTTTGCCCAAAACGGAACTTTCAAAAAGCGCACTGCCCAATGTTAGCCTGCCAATCCCCCCGAAACCGGGGTTCAAATCCCTCCAGCCGCCCTAAATGGCGATTCTGCATCTATGGAAAACATATAAGTTTTTTGCCCCTTCAAAATCCCCGAAGCGGTTGTCCCGCAGGCGTTTCCGCCTGCGGGATCTATACCTTTCTGATATTATGGCGCGGAAGGAGGGATTTGAACCCTCGCACGTTGTTTAGACGCCTACTCCCTTAGCAGGGGAGCCCCTTCGACCTCTTGGGTACTTCCGCAAAGGATCGAACTGACTTTGTGCAAAGCTGTCAAGAAGAGTTGACTGATCTGTCAAAGATGGCGGAGAGAGTGGGATTCGAACCCACGGATGCTTGCACATCGCCGGTTTTCAAGACCGGTTCCTTAAACCGCTCGGACATCTCTCCCAATCGGTTTCAGGCACAGGCAATAGCTTACCACAATACGGGCGGTTTGTCAACAGATATTTTTCAGATTTTTTCCGAATTTTTCTCCAAAAACCACTTGTAGAAACAGATGTTTGTGTGGTACAATACAAAAAAATGCCGTCAGGAGGATTCGTTATGGCAGTGCCGGAAAAGACAAAACCAGCTAAACCGCTTCATTCGGGGCATCGGGAACGCAAAAAGGCGCAGTTCCGGGAGCACGGTCCGGACTCCTTCGCAGACCACGAGCTGTTGGAGCTGCTGCTGTTCTTCTCCATTCCGCGGGCGGATACCAACGAGATCGCCCACCGACTGCTGAACCGGTTTGGAGGGCTCCAGCGCGTGCTGGACGCCCCGCTGAAGGAATTGGAGAAGGTGGAGGGAGTAGGGGAGCACTCCGCGCTGCTGTTGGGACTGATCGCGCCGGTGTTTCAGCGGGCGCTGGCGTCCGGCGCGGAGGAGGGAATCGTGTTCACACGCCCGGATCATCTCCAAAAGTATTTTGAAAAGCTGTATACCGGGGAAAAGTATGAGGTGATGTACCAGCTCTGCCTCGACGCCCGGGGCCGTCTGCTCAACAGCTTCAAGCTCAACCGCGGTACGCCGGTCAGCGTGGGGCTGGACCTGCGGGAGATCGTCTCCAATGCGCTGGCCAGCAATGCGGCGCTGGTGATTCTGGCCCACAATCATCCCGGCGGAACCGCCGCCGCGTCCCCCTCGGACATCGCGGGGACGGAGCAGGTCCGGACCGTGCTGGACGCCATTGACGTCACGCTCACCGACCATGTGATTTTAGCCGGCGGCGGTTTCTTTTCCTTTCACAACGCCGGGCTTTTATAAGGAGGTATTATGCCTGATTTTCAAGTTGTATCGGATTACGTTCCCTCCGGCGACCAGCCGCAGGCCATCGAAAAGCTGGCTGGGGGACTGAGCGATGGCCTGCGGGAACAGATTTTGCTGGGCGTCACCGGGTCCGGCAAGACGTATACAATGGCCAAGGTGATTGAAGCGGTGCAGCGGCCCGCGCTGGTGCTGGCCCATAACAAGACCTTGGCGGCCCAGCTGTGCGAGGAGTTTCGGGAGTTTTTCCCCAACAACGCGGTGGAATATTTTGTGTCGTACTACGACTACTATCAGCCGGAGGCGTACATTCCCCACACGGACACCTTTATTGAAAAAGACGCCTCCATTAACGAGGAGATCGACCGGCTGCGCCTGAGCGCCACGGCATCGCTGCTGGAGCGGCGGGACGTGATTGTGGTGTCCTCCGTCAGCTGCATCTACGGGTTAGGGGAGCCGGAGGACTTTGAGAACATGATGATAACCCTGCGGGTGGGGGCCAGCATGGAACGGGACGCCCTGCTGCGGCGTCTGATAGAGATCCGGTACGAGCGGAACGACATTGCCTTTGAACGGAACATGTTCCGGGTACGTGGGGACACGGTGGAGCTGTGGCCCGCCTACTGGAAGGACAACGCCATTCGGGTGGAGTTTTTCGGGGACGAGATCGACCGCATCAGCGAGATCAACGGCCTCACCGGCACGGTCATCCGCCGCCTGACCAATATCCCCGTCTGGCCTGCCAGCCACTACGTTACCTCAAAGGCAAAAATGGAGCGTGCCATAACGGAGATCCGGAAAGAACTGGAGGAACGGGAAAAATATTTCACCGACTGCGGCAAGCTTATAGAGGCGCAGCGCATCCGCCAGCGGACGGAGTACGACATTGAAATGATGCAGGAGCTGGGCTATTGCAGCGGCATCGAAAACTACAGCCGCGTCATTTCCGCACGCCCCGCAGGTTCGCCGCCCCTGACGCTTATGGATTATTTCCCGGACGATTTTGTGCTGTTTGTGGACGAGAGCCATGTGACGCTGCCCCAGGTCCGGGCGATGTTCAACGGGGACCGGGCCAGAAAAGAAAGCCTGATAGAATACGGTTTCCGGCTGCCCTGCGCTTTCGACAACCGCCCCCTGAAATTCGACGAGTTCCAGACCCGTTTCAACCAGGCGATATACGTTTCCGCCACCCCGGCGGAGTATGAACGTGGACAGGCAGACCAGATTGTGGAGCAGGTGATCCGGCCCACGGGACTGCTGGACCCGCGGGTGGAGGTGCGGCCCGTGGACGGTCAGATCGACGACCTGATCGGGGAGATCAATGCCCGCACGGAACGCAATGAACGTGTACTGGTGACGACCCTCACCAAAAAAATGGCCGAGGATCTGACCGAATACCTCCAAAAAGCCGGAATCAAGGTCCGGTATATGCACCACGACGTGGAGACCATAGAACGAATGGAGCTGATCCGGGACCTGCGTCTGGGCGAGTTCGACGTGCTGGTGGGCATCAACCTGCTGCGTGAGGGTCTGGATATGCCGGAGGTTAGTCTGGTGGCGATTCTGGACGCGGATAAAGAGGGCTTTCTCCGCAGTGAAACCAGTTTGATTCAGACCATTGGACGCGCCGCCCGAAACGCCGGGGGTATGGTGATTCTGTACGCGGACACCATTACGCGCAGTATGCGGGCGGCAATGGACGAGACCGCCCGCCGCCGGGAAATTCAGGACGCATACAATAAAGCGCATGGAATCGTTCCGAAAACCGTCATAAAATCGGTCCGTGAAATTCTGGAGATGTCCAAAGAGGAGGAGCGTACCCAGAAGAAGGCGGGACGCAAGCTCACCAAACCGGAGGTTGAGGCGGAGATAGTCAGGCTGGAGAAGCAGATGAAGGAGGCGGCAAAAATGCTGGAATTCGAGTACGCCGCCATTTTACGCGACCGGGTGATTGAGCTTCGCAAGAAGCTCTCGTAAGACGCGGTAATAACTGGGGCTTTCGTAGGGGGTAAGCAGCTCCAGGCCCGTCCGCAGCCCGATTGAAAAGGCATCCACGCCCCACTGCGACCGCATATATGAGATAATGTCCTCCAGTTGCAGCCAGTTTTCCGGCGGGACGGACAGCACGGCGGCCAATTCTTTTATGAGTTCCGACTGTTCCAAGCTCAGCGAATGCATTTGGGGTTCCGCAAGAAAGCTGTAGAGCTGTTCGTATATATTTTCCATAACATAGCTCCTTGAAATACGACTCAATAGGTCTTGCTTGTCTGCATTATACATGATACAATAGGTCGTGTCAAGGGCAAAGGAGATTTTCATGAAAAAAGAACTTGAGCCTTTTTCTCTCCGTATAAAAAGTTTGAGAAATCAAAGAAGACTCAAACAATCTGATATAGCAGAATTTCTGGATTGTACCGAACGGCACTATCAAAGAATTGAGCATGGAGAGGTCAATATTCCGCTAAAAACTCTTATAGCCCTTGCTGATTTTTTTGGTGTAACTACAGACTATTTGCTGGGGTATTCCGACAAAGGAGGTCCTCCAGCACAGGCGAAAAGGCAAAAGGTTATGTCATACAACAAGAAACGTCTAACCTATCAAGACTACTGTGATATAAGTGGAGAAGACCGTTGCGAATTGATTGATGGGGAGCTTTATATGATGGAAACCCCGCTAATGGACCATGTATTAGTTAGTTCAAATCTCCTTGGTGTCTTGGGAAATTTTCTGGCTGAAAAACCCTGCCGGATTCTTCATGCTCCTATAGATGTATTTCTTTTTAATCAAGCCGATGATCCTGAAAGTACTATTGAATGTGTTGTTGAGCCTGATCTTATTGTACTATGTGACCCTAAGCAGATAGGCAAACGAGGAATCTTTGGACCTCCGAAACTGGTGATAGAGATTCTTTCTGAAGTAACTCTCAAACGTGACAGAGAAATCAAATTTAATCTCTACCAGCAAGCTGGGGTTGCAGAATACTGGATTGTCAATCCACGTAATTCTACAATTATTATTTTTACTCTTGAAAACGAGAACTATTATGTATACGATGTTTATACAAGAGACGAAATTCTGCATTCCGCAGTATTTCCGGACTTGTCAATTGAACTCCCGGAAATCTTTGCGGAGTGGTAAATAACCGAAATCAAGAAAGGGCTTTTCTATGCAGGACAAAATTTATATCAAAGGCGCAAGGGAAAATAATCTGAAAAATGTTGACGTGGAGATTCCACGTGATAAAATGGTAGTCATCACCGGACTGTCCGGGTCCGGGAAATCCAGCCTGGCGTTCGATACCATTTATGCCGAGGGACAGCGGCGCTATGTGGAGAGCCTCAGCTCCTATGCCCGGATGTTCCTGGGCCAAATGGAGAAGCCCGACGTGGACTATATCGACGGCCTCTCCCCCGCGATCTCCATTGACCAGAAAACTACCAGCAAAAACCCCCGTTCCACTGTCGGCACCGTCACGGAGATCTATGACTATCTCCGCCTGCTCTGGGCACGGGTGGGGACCCCACACTGCCCCATTTGCGGCAAGGAGATCCGCCAGCAGACCATTGACCAGATTATAGACCAGATTCTGGAGCTGCCGGAGGAAACCCGTATCCAGATTCTGGCCCCCGTCATCCGGGCGAGAAAGGGAGAGTATACCAAAATCTTTGAGGACGCAAGGCGTTCCGGCTATGTCCGCGTGCGGGTGGACGGTGCGCTGTATGAGCTGACCGAGGAAATCAAGCTGGAGAAAAATAAAAAGCATAATATTGAGATCGTTGTGGACCGTCTCATTATCCGTCCCGACATCCGGCAGCGCCTCACCGACAGCGTAGAAACCGCGTCCGGTCTGGCGGGGGGGCTGGTGATCGCCAACGTGCTCCGGGAGGAGCGGGATATCCTGTTTTCACAGAATTATGCCTGTGAAGACTGCGGCGTGAGCATCGAGGAGCTGACGCCGCGCATGTTCTCCTTCAATAACCCCTACGGCGCCTGCCCCGCCTGTACGGGTCTGGGCAGTCAACTGAAAATCGATCCGGCCTTGGTCGTGCCGGACGAGAGCAAGTCCCTTCTGGACGGCGCGGTGCAGGCCAGCGGCTGGTCCAATATTCGGGGTGACAGCGTCAGCCGGATGTATTTTGACGCCCTCTCCAAAAAGTACCGCTTCAAGCTCAGCACCCCCTGGAAGGATCTGCCGGAGGATATCAAAGACATTATTTTATACGGTACAAAGGGCGAAAAGCTGGACCTGAAATATGACCGTCCCCAAGGCAAGGGCGTGCTCCACCAGAGCTTTGAGGGCATCTGCAATAACCTCCAGCGGCGTTACGGTGAAACCCAGTCCGACGCCATGCGGCGGGAGCTGGAGGAAGTGATGTCCGAAAGTCAATGTCCGGTCTGCAAGGGGCGGCGGCTGAAAATGGAGAGCCTTGCCGTGACAGTCGGGGACAGCAGCATCTATGATTTTACCACCCTGCCCGTAACGGCCGCTCTGGAATTTGTAGAGGCGCTGCGCCTGACGAAAACACAAACCATGATCGCAGACCGGATTTTGAAGGAAATCAAAGCCCGGCTGGGGTTCCTGCGCAGCGTGGGCCTGGAATACCTGACCCTCAGCCGCAGCGCCGCTACGCTTTCGGGCGGCGAGAGCCAGCGGATTCGACTGGCCACACAGATCGGCTCCAGTCTCATGGGCGTGCTGTATATCCTGGACGAGCCGTCCATTGGCCTGCACCAGCGGGACAATGACAAGCTGTTGGCGACCCTCCGGCAGCTGCGGGACTTGGGCAATACCCTGATTGTAGTGGAGCACGACGAGGACACCATGCGGGCCGCCGACTATGTGATCGACGTAGGACCCGGCGCGGGCGTCCACGGCGGACAGATCGTGGCGGCGGGAACGCCGGAGGAAGTGGCCGCCAACCCCAATTCCCTCACGGGACAGTACCTGAGCGGACGGCGGTATATCGCCCTTCCCGCCCAGCGGCGCAGCGGAAACGGTCATGTTTTAACCGTCCGGGGCGCGGCGGAGAATAACCTGAAAAATATCGATGCGTCGGTGCCGCTGGGGACGTTCACCTGCGTGACCGGAGTGTCCGGGTCCGGGAAATCGTCGCTGGTCAACGAGATCCTGTTTAAACGCCTGGGCGCGGATCTGAACCGGATGAAATGCCGTCCCGGAAAACACCTGGCAATCGAGGGCGAGGAATTTTTGGACAAGGTCATCAACATCGACCAGAGCCCCATTGGCCGGACCCCCCGCTCCAATCCGGCTACTTATACCGGCGTGTTCAACGATATCCGGGATCTGTTCGCCTCCACGCCGGAGGCAAAGGCCAGAGGCTACGGCTCCGGACGCTTCAGCTTTAACGTCCGGGGCGGACGCTGCGAGGCGTGTTCCGGGGACGGCCTGCTGAAAATCGAAATGCACTTCCTGCCCGATATCTACGTGCCCTGCGAGGTCTGCAAGGGAAAACGGTATAACCGGGAGACGCTGGAGGTGCGGTATAAGGGCAAAAATATCTATGACGTGCTGGAGATGACAGCCGAGGAGGCAAAGGAGTTTTTCCGTCCTCTGCCGAAGATCGCCCGTAAAATGGAAACGCTCTGTGACGTGGGTCTGGGCTACATCAAGGTCGGACAGGCGTCAACAACCCTCTCCGGCGGCGAGGCCCAGCGGGTGAAGCTGGCCGCCGAGCTGAGCAAACGGAGTACGGGCAGCACCATTTATATCCTGGACGAGCCTACCACCGGCCTGCATTCGGACGATGTGGGCAAGCTGCTGGAGGTTTTGCAGCGGCTGGTGGACGCGGGAAATACGGTGGTGGTGATCGAGCACAATCTGGACGTCATCAAGTGCGCGGACCATATCATTGACCTCGGCCCGGAGGGCGGGGACGGCGGCGGTACGGTGGTCTGTACCGGGACGCCGGAGGAAATCGCTGCCTGTGAGGCCAGTTATACGGGCCGCTACCTGAAAAAACTGCTGCATTAAAACGGAAATACAGCGCAAACCGAATTGAAAGGTATCTGACAGAAATATGGATATCATGCAATGGCTGACGGTAAACCCGGTGGGGGAGTTCTGCTTTACGGTGCTGGTGTCAATGCTGCCGGTGGCGGAGCTGCGGCTGGGTATCCCGTTTGGTGTGGGACAGGGACTGCCTGTGTGGGCCGCGTACCTGGCGGCGGTGGTGGGAAATATGATTCCGGTTCCGTTTATCGTGGTGTATATCCGGCGGATCTTCCGCTGGATGCGGGAACGTGTCCCAAAGCTCAACAGCTTTGTGGATAAAATGGAGAAAAAAGCCCATTTGAAGGGCGAACTGGTGTCAAAATTTAAATATCTGGGCCTGATCCTGTTTGTGGCGGTGCCGCTGCCCGGGACCGGCGCATGGACCGGATCACTGGCGGCCGCGTTTCTGGACATGCCGCTGCGGAAAGCCCTGCCGTCCATTCTCACCGGGGTCCTCATTGCCGGGTTCGCCATCAGCGTCCTGACATACGGGGTGGCAAGCCTGATCTGATAAAGCCGCACCGCGTCTTCCTCCCCTGCATACACTGGCGGGAGAACACCTGAAGGGAGGAATGATGATGCAGCTATGGCAGGACGGAATCTTGGCAATGCTGGCAGCGGTGGGGCTGGCATACCTGATCTGGTCGTTCATACGGGCCCTGTTCTTTCCCCTGTCCCCGAAACGGCAGGAGACCGTCGCCCTGATCCCCGCGCAGGGCGACGCCGAACATCTGGAACAGCAGCTTCATGCCCTGAAGCTGCTCCGGCAGGAACAGAATATTTTCGGGCTGATCCTGCTGGTGGACTGCGGCCTCAGCGACGAGGGCAAAAAAATTTCCAGGCTGCTGGCCCGGCAAGACCGGTCTGTCGCCGTGTGCGGCAGCGGGGAGATCGGCCGCTACCTGCACTGCGGATAAAAAAGGAGTGTCTATATGATGAACGGGCGCGACAACTATATCGCCGGAACCATTCAGCAGGTCATCTTTCAGAACGAGGAAAACGGGTATACCGTGCTGCGCCTGGTCACCGATGACGGCGAAGCCGTCAACATCGTGGGCACTATCCCCTGCGCCGCGCCGGGGGAGGACCTCATTGTCTCCGGACAGTGGGTCACACACCCCGTCCACGGCGAACAGCTCCTGGCGGTTCAGGTGGAGCGGCACCTCCCCGCCACCGCCGAAGGCATCCTGGCCTATCTGGCCTCCGGCACCATGAAGGGCGTCGGCCCCGCCACCGCCGAAAAACTGGTGGGCTGTTTCGGAGACGCTACCCTGACCGTGCTGGAGGAGGAGCCGGAACGGCTGGCGGAGGTCCGGGGCATCACCCCCAAACGGGCCAAGGAAATTCTGGAGAGCTTCCGCTATCAGACCGGAATGCGGCGCCTGCTGGAGTTCTTGCGCCTCAATGACCTCCCTTTGGCGCTGGCGCTTCAGCTCTACCGCCGGTACGGGTCCGGCGCGCTGGAAAGGCTGCGGGAAAATCCCTACCTGCTGGCGGGAGAGCAGTACGGCGTGGATTTTTCCGTCATGGACGAGATCGCGCTGTCCTTGGGCTTCTCCGGGGACAGTGCCCGGCGGGTGGAAGCGGCGCTGCTCTTTGAACTCAGCCACAACCTGGGCAACGGCCATGTGTTTCTGCCCCGGGACAAGCTGACCGCCGCCGCGTCCCGGCTCATCGGCTGTCCGCCGGAGCTGGTGGAGGCGTCGCTGGAGGACCTGCTGAAATTGGGCAGCATCAAACAGGACCGCGTGGCAAGGCTGGACGCCTGCTACCTCCGCAGAATGTACGAGGCCGAGCTGTATGTCACCCGCAAGCTGGACCAGATGCTCCGCAGTCAGGCGGAACGGTCTGACTACATTGCCGGCAAGGTGGAGCAGATTCTGGACCAGATTGAGGAGGCGCAGGGGCTGTCCTATGCCCCCGCCCAGCGGCGGGCGGTGGAGCTGGCGGCAAAAGAGGGGATCATTCTGCTGACCGGCGGTCCCGGCACCGGCAAGACGACCTCCGTGCGGGGCATCGTGGCCCTGCTGGACCGCATGGGCTGCGCCACCCTATTACTGGCCCCCACCGGCCGCGCCGCCAAACGCCTGGGCGAGCTGTGCGGACGGGAGGCGCAGACGGTCCACCGGGCGCTGGGCATGAGCCGCACCGAGGACACCGGTGAGATCAAGTACCAGAAAAACGAAAACGAACCCCTGTCCGCTGAGGCGGTGATTGTGGACGAGATGAGCATGGTGGACCTGCCTCTCATGCACGCCCTGCTGTCGGCCCTGAAGCCCGACTGCCGTCTGGTTATGGTGGGGGACCCGGACCAGCTCCCGTCGGTAGGGGCCGGAAACGTGTTCGGGGACCTCATCCGCAGCGGCAAAATCGCGGCGGTCAGTCTGACGGAGATCTTCCGGCAGGCGCAGGCGTCCGCCATTGTCCGGGCTGCCCACGCCATCAATCAGGGGACGCTGCCGGACCTGCACAACCGGAAGGACAGTGATTTCTTTTTCATGCGCCGCCGCGACCCTCAGGGGATCGTGGAGCTGGTGGTGGACCTGTGCAGGCGGCGCCTGCCCGAAAATATGGGCATCCCGGCGGCACAGATTCAGGTGCTCTGTCCCACAC
>CAMWSZ010000075.1 GCA_947177005.1 uncultured Clostridia bacterium
CCGGTACAGAGCCCCTCATCCGCGTCATGGTGGAGGCTAAAACCGAAGAACAGGCCCGCGGCTGCGCCCAGCGCCTGGCAGAATTGGTCAAATCGCTGAAAATTGCAGGATGATATTCATAAAATTTTAATATTTACTTGACAACCATAGGGAGAAATAGGTATAATAAGCATGTCGATTATGGAAGCCCAAAATACACCGCTGGACACCCTCTCTGATGAGCAGCTCTGCGTGCGCGCCGGCGAGGGAGATCAGGACGCAGAAGAGCTGTTGGTAAAACGCTACTTCCAATTGGTCCGCAAACTCGCCCGCCCCTTCTATCTGGCCGGCGGCGACAGCGATGATCTTATCCAGGAGGGCATGATCGGCCTGGTTTGCAGTGTCCGGGAGTTCGACGGCGCAAAAGCCGCCAGCTTCCACACGTTCGCAGAAATATGTATCCGCAACCGGCTGTGCTCCGCGGTCCGGGCGGCAGCCAGAGACAAACATTCGCCGCTCAACCAGTCGGTTCCTCTTGAAATACCCTTCTTTGACAGTCAAACCTCTTTGTATGGCGTCCGCATGATGGAAAACCCCGAGGACCTTATCATCGGACGTGAAGGGGTGGAGGACGCGCTGAACGGTGTCCGCAGGCAGTTGTCCGAGTTCGAGGCGAAGATTTTGGGGTACTATTTAGACGGCCTGACCATTCAGGAAATGGCCGAAGCGGTTTCCAGGTCCCCCAAATCGGTGGACAACGCCGTGCAGCGTATTCGGCGCAAAGCAGCGCGGCACCTTATTTCCGGCGATATCAGCAGAGGCTGACCGCAATATATTTTTTCTATATCAAAGAGAGGGTAAAATCATGTACGAAGACAAGACCTTAGTATGCAAGGAATGCGGCAACGAGTTCGTGTTTACGGCCGGCGAGCAGGAGTTTTATGCCGAGCGCGGCTTCCAGAATGAGCCCCAGCGCTGCAAAGCCTGCCGCGATGCCCGGAAAAACGCAGCCCGCGGCCCCCGCGAGTACTTCACGGCGGTGTGCGCTTCCTGCGGCGGCGAGGCCCGTGTGCCCTTCGAGCCCAAGAGCGACCGTCCCGTCTATTGCAGCGAGTGCTTCGCTAAAATGCGTGAGCAGGGCTGAATAATAAACGGCTAAGGCTATGACAGGCGCTGTCCAGCAGGGACAGCGCCTGTTTTCTATGCCCGGGTTTTTATGAAAAGCGATTTTTTAATTTGTAAAACATATTTTTTGAATTTACGCCCATACTATCCGCATATCGGTTTTAACGGAGGCGAGACCATGCAGACACGATTAGGCGCCCAGACGGTCGCTCTGGAACGGCCCAGCGTCATCCTGTCCTCCGCCACGGTCGGCGGACGGCAGGAGAGTGAGGGACCGCTGGCCCCTTATTTCGACCATTTGTGTATGGACAGTTTTTTCGGGGAAAAAACCTGGGAAAAGGCGGAAAGCGCCATGCAGAAAATGGCACTGAGCAAGGCGCTGGAGAAAGCAACACTGGCGCCGGAGGATCTGGACTATGTGCTGGCCGGGGACCTGCTGAACCAGTGTACCGGCACGTCCTTCGGACTGCGGGATTTTCATATCCCCTTCTTCGGGCTGTACGGGGCCTGCTCTACCATGGGAGAAACACTGGCGCTGGGGTCACTGCTGGTTGCGGGCGGCGTAGCACAGCGGGTGGGGGCTATGACCTCCAGCCATTTCTGTACCGCGGAACGGCAGTACCGGATGCCGGTCCCCTACGGCAACCAGCGGACCCCTACCGCTCAGTGGACCGCTACCGCGGCGGGATGCGTGATTCTGGGCGCGGAGGGGAACGGCCCGAAAATCACAACAGTTACCTGCGGGAAAATCGTCGATAAGGGCGTGACGGACGTTAACAATATGGGCGCGGCAATGGCCCCCGCCGCCTACGATTCGCTGCGCGCCCACTTCGACGCCACCAACACCGGTCCCCAGGACTATGACGCAGTCTTTACCGGAGATCTGGGGGTGCTGGGGCACCAGATCGTGACGGATATGTTCGCAGAGGATAAAGTGGATATGTCCCAGAATTATCATGACTGCGGAATGCTCCTCTATGACGTCCAAAAGCAGGATATGCACGCGGGCGCCAGCGGCTGCGGCTGTTCGGCGTCGGTACTGTGCGGGTATCTCCTGCGGCAGTTATCAGAGGGGAAATGGAAAAAAATCCTGTTCGCCCCCACCGGCGCGCTGCTGTCACCCACCTCCTCCTTCCAGGGGGAGAGCATTCCCGGCATCTGCCATGCGGTGACCATTGAGGCATAATTCAGGTTTCCCAAAATCCAAACAAACCGGGGGAAATCCCCTATAGGAGGACTTATGTATGCAGTATCTGAACGCATTCCTGTGCGGCGGCATCCTCTGTGCCATCGGACAGATTTTCATCGACAAAACCCAACTCACCCCTGCCAGAATTCTGACGGGGTTTGTTGTAGCCGGCGTGTTTTTGGAGGCCATAGGTGTATACGGGCCGATTGCCCAATGGGGCGGTGCGGGAGCGTCGGTGCCGCTGACCGGGTTTGGCTCTAATCTGGCCAAGGGCGTTGCAAAGGCCGTGGGGGAAAAAGGCTGGCTGGGCGTCTTTACCGGCGGCCTCACCGCAGCGTCCGGCGGAATCGCCGCCGCCGTACTGTTCGGCTTTCTGGCCGCGCTGGCCTTCCGGCCGGGAGATAAACGGTGACTCGTTTCGGAGGGGAGCGAATTTGCTTCCCTCTTTTCTCTTTTTCCCCTTGACAAATACCCCGTATGGGTATATAGTATGGTTAAACAACAAAAATACCCCCGGGAGGTATGGTGCGCGTGGAACAGGACTGTCATAAGACCCGCCCCAGAAGCGAGGAAGAACTGAAAAAACTCTCCAACCGCCTCAGCCGCATTGAAGGACAGGTGCGCGGCCTGCGGGAGATGCTGCAAAGGGACGTATACTGCGCTGAGATCCTGATTCAAGTCTCTGCCGTCAACGCCGCCCTCAACAGCTTCAGCAAGGAACTGCTTAGCGAACACCTGCGCACCTGTGTCGCCGACAATATCCGGCAGGGCAACGACGAGGTGATCGACGAATTAGTGGACGTTTTCCAGAAGCTTCTCAAATAATCCGTCTGTCGGAAATACTCCGGAAAGGATCTTTTCTCCATGAAACAAACCTTTTCTGTCACCGGGATGACCTGTTCCGCCTGCTCCGCGCATGTGGAAAAAGCGGTGGGCAAGACACCCGGCGTATCAAGCGTGAACGTGAACCTGCTGGCAAACAACATGCAGGTGGTCTACGACGAAACTGCCGTCTCGCCGGACAGTATCATCAAGGCCGTTGTGGACGCCGGGTATGGCGCGTCCCTCCCCGCCGCACAGGGGTCCGCCGCCCCGCGGCAGGAGAATACCATGGACGCGGAGCTGGCGCAGATGAAGCGCCGGGTGGCCGGGTCGTTCGCGTTCCTGATCCCCCTCTTTTATATCTCAATGGGACATATGATGGGCGCACCGCTGCCCGGATTCCTGACCGGCATGGAAAATGCCCTGTCCTTCGCGTTTGTTCAGCTTCTGCTGACGCTGCCCATTATGTACCTCAACGACAAGTACTATAAAAACGGCTTCAAAACCCTCCTTCACGGTGCGCCGAATATGGATTCCCTGATTGCTGTGGGGTCGGTTGCCGCCGTGATTTACGGCGTTTTCGCTATCTTCCAGATCGGCTATGGTCTGGGCCACGGGGACATGCAACGTGTGGAGACCTACCATATGGATCTCTATTTTGAGTCCGCCGGGATGATCCTGACCCTCATCACCTTCGGGAAATTCCTGGAGACCCGTTCCAAAGGCAAAACCAGCGAGGCGATTACCCGCCTGATGGACCTGGCTCCCAAAACCGCAAGCGTCCTGCGCGGCGGCGAGGAGATCGAAATTCCTGTGGAGGAGGTCTGCGTGGGCGACAAAATCGTTGTCCGGCCCGGTCAGTCTATCCCGGTGGACGGCGTGATTGTCGAGGGCGCGTCCGCCGTGGACGAGAGCGCCCTTACCGGCGAAAGCCTGCCGGTGGATAAGAGCGTGGGGGATCAGGTGGCCGCCGCGTCTATCAACAAGTCCGGCGCGTTTACCTTCGAGGCCCGCCGGGTGGGCGAGGATACCACGCTGGCCCAGATGATCCGGTTGGTAGAGGAGGCGTCGTCCTCCAAAGCGCCCATTGCTAAGCTGGCCGATAAAGTCGCCGGGGTGTTCGTGCCGGTGGTTATGGTGATTGCCCTGATTACGGCGGTTGTCTGGCTGATTTATTCCGGAAGCGTCACCCGGGCTTTGACCGGCGGGGTGGCGGTGCTGGTAATCTCCTGCCCCTGCGCGCTGGGACTGGCTACGCCGGTTGCCATTATGGTGGGCACCGGAAAGGGCGCCGAGAACGGTATTTTAGTCAAGTCCGCCGAGGCCCTGGAGACCCTCCACGCCATTGACACTGTGGTGCTGGACAAAACCGGTACGCTGACCCAAGGCAAACCGCGTGTGACCGACATCCTGCCCGCCCCGGACCTGACCGCAAACACGTTATTGGGTCTGGCGGCGTGTCTGGAAGCGCCGTCGGAGCATCCGCTGGCGGCGGCAGTAGTGGAGGAGGCCGCGAGACGCAATCTGCCCAAAACGCCGGTGGATCATTTCGAGGCCGTCCACGGACGGGGCCTGCGGGCGGTATTGGGCGGACATGTCTGTCTGGCCGGAAACCGCGCCATGATGGACGAGGCCGGGGTGGACCTGCTGCCCTGGCTGGACCGGACGGAAGAACTGGCGTCGGAGGGGAAAACACCCCTGTTCTTTGCCAAAGACACTGTATTGCTGGGCGTCATCGCCGTGGCGGATACGCCAAAGCCCACCAGCCGCAGCGCAGTTCACGCCTTTCATGAGCTGGGCATCAGCGTCATCATGCTGACCGGCGACAACTACCGCACCGCCGAGGCCATTGGAGAACAGCTCGGCGTGGACGAGATCATGGCCGAGGTGCTGCCGCAGGATAAGGAGCATAAAATCGCACGCCTCCAGGAGGAGGGAAAGAAGGTGGCAATGGTGGGCGACGGCATCAACGACGCCCCCGCCCTCGCCCGTGCGGACGTGGGGCTCGCCATTGGCGCGGGAACTGACGTGGCCATTGAATCGGCGGATATCGTGCTGATGAAGAGCGATTTGCTGGACGCGGCGGCGGCGGTGGAACTGAGCCGCGCCACCATTCGGAATATCAAGCAGAATCTGTTCTGGGCGTTCTTTTACAACTCCCTGGGAATCCCGCTGGCGGCGGGCGTGTTCTGGCCCGTCCTGCACTGGCAGCTCAACCCCATGTTCGCCGCCGCCGCTATGAGTCTGAGCAGCGTGTGCGTGGTGTCCAACGCGCTGCGGCTGCGGTTTTTCAAGAGCCGGTTCCGGGGGGAGGCCGTGCAGGAGGCGGCGCCGCTCGTTTCAGAACCGGAATCCGTATCCGGCGGGGTGGACCCCGCGGAGATAGATCAAATCCAAAATGACGGAGGTACTATTATGGAAAAGACAATGAAAATCGAGGGCATGATGTGCGCCCACTGCTCGGGACGTGTGGAGAAGGCCCTCAACGGCCTGCCCGGCGTGACAGCTGCGGTGGACCTGGAGGCGGGCACCGCCACGGTCAGGGGCGATGCCGATGACGCCGCCTTGACTAAGGCGGTCACTGACGCCGGGTACACGGTGGTCAGCATCCAGTAAAGGACGGCGGACCTCCCCAGATTGTGCGGACAGCACAAAATCCCCTGGGCAGGATAAGTGCATAATTCAGGAGGAGAGGCGCAGCTTTCGCTGCGCCTCTCCGGTCTTTAACTGAATGTGCTCATGATTTTAGAAACCGGTCAGTCCTCCTGGGGGAGAATGGCGTCGAGGGTCTCCATAAGCTTGGGGATATCGATAGGCTTGGCGATGTGGCCGTCCATGCCGGAACGCAGCGCGGCCTGCCGGTCCTCCTCAAAGGCGTTGGCGGTCATGGCTAGAATGGGTATGGAGGCCAGCGCCGGGTCCGGCAGCCGGCGGATGCGGCTGGTGGCCTCGTAGCCGTCCATGACCGGCATCTGTATGTCCATCAGGACCAGTTGGAAGTGTCCCGGCCCGGCCCCCTCCAGCAGCTCCAGTACCACCCGGCCGTTTTCCGCGGTCTCCACGGCAAACCCGGCCTCCTCCAAAATCGCGGTGGCGATCTCACGGTTCAGCTCATTGTCGTCCGCCAGAAGGATCCTGCCGGTACGGCGGGTACGGACAGCGGCCGGTTTCTTCTCCGGATGATCCTGTTCCACCAGACAGAGCAGGCAGCGGCGAAGTTCGGAGAAAAAGAGGGGCGTGCTGCAAAAGGCGCTGACGCCGGCTTTCCGCGCTTCGGTCTCGATCTCGGACCAGTCGCAGGCGGCCGCCACAACGCCGGTGTTTTCTCCCAGCAGCTCCCGGATCTGCCGGACGGTCCCGGGCGCGCCGGGGACGGACCAGTCAATCAGAAAGAGACGGAAGTCGCGCTCATGCCGCACACGGAGCAGCGCCTCCTCTACCGTCGGTACGTAATCCGCCCACAGGCCGATGCGTTTGAGCATCCGGACCGCGCCGGCGGCGGCAGGTCCCACCGCCAGGGCATGGATTCCCATAAGCTGCGGGATAACAGGGATCTGCCGCTGTTCGGTCTCTGCCAGGCGGAAGGTGAAGCGGACCGTACACACCGTCCCAACGTCCTTGCGGCTGGTGACGGAAATGGAGCCGTTCATCATATCCACGATATTTTTGGTGATTGCCATACCCAGACCGGTGCCCTGAATGCCGCTGATCGTGGAATTGCGTTCCCGCTCGAAGGGCTCGAAGATATGGGCGAGAAATTCCGGGGCCATACCAATGCCGGTGTCCTGGATGCGGAACTCGTAATGGGCGTAGCCGTCGGGGGCGCCGGGCAGCTCGGCGGCCGTCATGCTCACGGTTCCGCCCCTGCCGGTATATTTGACGGCGTTGCTGAGCAGATTGAGCAGCACCTGATTGAGGCGCAGGCGGTCGCAGACAATGTCCTCGTGGCGGATGTCCACGGCTTCCAGCGTCAGCGTCTGGCCCTTGGCGCGGCTGTCGGCCAGAATGATATTCCGCAGGCTGTTAAAGATATCGGGCAGGGTGCAGGGCTGTTCCTCCAGATGAATCTTTCCGCTTTCGATGCGGCTCATGTCGAGAATGTCGTTGATGAGGCTGAGCAGGTGGCCGCCGGAGGACATGATTTTTTGCAGATACTCCTCCACCAAAGCAGTCTGATTGATATGGGAAAGGGCCAGGGTTGTGAAGCCGATAATGGCGTTCATGGGGGTACGGATGTCATGGGACATATTGGAGAGGAAGGTGCTTTTTGCCTGATTGGCGCGGTTGGCCTGTGACAGCGCGTCCTCCAGAATGGCTTTTTTCTCCCGTTCCTCCCGGGTCTCCTCGTCGATGTTCCGTATGCCCAGCACGGCCTCACGGCTTCGCTCCCAGGAGCCGGTGCGCACGGCCCGGATCTGAAAATACCGTATCCTGCCGTTGCAGAGGGTACGGAAATTGAGGTACTGGGCGGTTTTGTCCGCCAGCGCCTCCGACAGTCTCGCCGGGCTGAGGAACTGCCGGAGTGCTTCCCGGTCCTCCTCCCACACGCAGTTGTCGATATAGCGGTCCATGGAGGTCTCCAGGGACAGTTCCCCGGAAAAGATGCTGTCCAGCATGTTTTCCTTACAGCCGCGGATTTGCAGGGCGTGGCCCTTGCCGGTCTCCAGATTAAAGAAGCAGGCCAGATTGTACTCAATGGTGAGAGCATGGATAAGCGCCGTGTGACGCCGTTCGCCCTCCTGCCGTTTCTGTTCCTGCCGGAGCTTGAAGGCGGTGCAGTTGAGGAGGTAGCGCTGATAGAGGAGCTTTCCGCCCTCCCGAACCAGCTTGATATTGCCGATGACGTGGATGATCTCGCCGTCCGGATGCTGCACGCGATACTCGACGGTGACCATTTCGCCCTCCTCCTTGAGGGAGCTCATGCCCTTGAGGAGATTGAGGCGGTCCTCGGGGTAAACGGAGGGGGCGATGAGCTGAAACCCGGCGTCCATCAGGTTCTGTACGGAGGGATAGCCCAGGATTTGCAGGGCGGCCTGATTGATGCTGACGATGTGGGAGCCGTCAAGCGTATGGAAAATGACGCCGCAGTCCATGGTGGTAAAGAGGGCCTCCAGGGTCTTGTTTTTCTCCATGAACTCCTGCGCGTAGGCCCGTTCCCGGGTGACATCTACCGCCACGCTGACGGTGCCCATGACGCTGCCGTCCATATCGAACAGAGGGGATTTATAGGTGGTCAGGGTGATGATATCGTCCCCATACCGGAGGTTTTTTTCCGCCGAACAGGTCCGTTTATGCTCCATGACGTACTGGTCCAGCGCGGCGTAGGCGGGGTCGTCCCGGACGGTGTCCCAGATATAGGCGTGCTTCTGCCCCTCCACTTTGGTTTTAGGCTTTTGGACGGCGCGGCAGAAGCTGTCGTTGACCTTCTCATGGATGCCGTCTTTATTTTTGTACCAAATCAGATCCGGAGTGCCGTCCAGAGTTGCTTCCAGGAAATGGTTTGTCTGCCAGGCGTCGGCACGGCGTTTGCGCTCCTGCTGCCACCGCTGGAAACGGTAGCGGAGGCAGCTGCCGGACATGGGCAGAATCCAGACATCGGAGACGCCGCCGGGCATTCCCTGTTCCAGAAGGGCCTCCATTTGGGACTGCTCCGCCAGCAGGATGAGATCAGCGTCCGGTTTCTTGCAGCCGGACAGAGTCTGTACGGTCCCGCCGGGCTCCTGTTCCGGCAGGACGGCGAGGATGACATCCGCCTGAGCAGCCATCTGCGGGTCGGGGGACTCACTGCCGGAGTATGTATGGGAAAATGCCTCCAGAGGCGGTATCCCGCGCACCAGTTCGAACATCTGCTGCGGGCCAATAAAATAAAATTGCAGGTGACAATGATACATGATAAACTCCTCTCTGTCCGAAGAGCAGGCAGTAAATTGCATATCTTGTAGTGTAGCTATTGTAACAAACCGGACGGGGGAATGTCAACAGAAAGTCGAAGGGCGGCCGCGGTAATTCATCGCGGAAACACAGGCAAATCAAACCGCCGGTTTTCTGATTTTTTCGGCAAAAGGTCAGAATTGGGTGTTTTATCCTAACAGCCATTATCTAAAAGGGACTTTCTCATCTTCACTTGTAATTTCCCGCAAAATATCGTATGATAAGGAGAAAGGCCCGTACCGTCAGGGCGGGCGGATCATATATAAAGGAGGCCCTAACTATGGAAGAGAAAAAAATGATACAGGTCACTGTGGACGGCACGGCCCGCGCCTATCCCGCCGGGACGCTCTGCCGGACCGTGGCGGCGGATTTTCAGGACCGGTATCCCTGCGACATCCTGCTTGTGAACCGTGACGGGAAGCTCTGCGAGCTCCATAAGCCTCTGGACCGGGACTGTACGCTGAAAATGGTCACGGCCCGGGATAAGCCGGGTATGCAGACCTATGAGCGCAGCGCGGTCTTTCTGATGCTGAAGGCCTTCTACGACATTGCAGGCCGGGAAAACGTGGAGCGTATCACGGTAGAGTACTCCATCAGCAGCGCGCTGTTTATTCTGGCGCGGGGCAATTTCACGCTGGACCAGGCGCTGCTGGACCGTGTGGAGGCACGGATGCGGGAACTGTCGGATCAGGCGCTGCCCATTGAAAAGCGGTCCGTCAGCACCGACGACGCCATTCAACTGTTTCGGGAAGCGGGTCTGGTCCACAAGGCGCAGCTGCTGAGCTTTCGCCTCGACTCCCACGTCAACATCTACTCGCTGGACGGCTTTGTGGACTATTTCTATGGCTACATGGTGCCGGACACCGGATATGTGAAGAGCTTTGGACTGGAGACGTTCGAAAACGGCTTTGTGCTGCGTCTGCCCACCCGGAAGGACCCCAGC
>CAMWSZ010000076.1 GCA_947177005.1 uncultured Clostridia bacterium
ACCCGCGGCAGCTCCTCCGTATCCTTCCCCCTGACGGTGAAATACAAGAGTCCCTTTGCGGATACGGACGGGCATTGGGCGGAAAAATATATACTGGACCTCTACCGTCAAGGCATTTTGACGGGTGTTGAGACGGGGGGCAAGCTGTACGCCAACCCGGATAAGGGCGTCACGCGGGCGGAATTTGCGGTCCTGCTGGCCCGGTATATCGGGATTGACGCCGCCCAATACGCATCTGCGGAAGCACCGTTCCCAGACCTGGGGCCGGTGGAGTCCTGGGCAGGCGGCGCCATTCGCGCCATGCACAGCATGGGGATCGTCAATGGTACAGAGCGCGGCGGCCGGATCGTATTTGATCCCGGCGGAACGCTGACACGCGCCGGAGCGGTGACGATGCTGGGCCGTCTGTTGGCCCAGTTGGAGAAGAGCGAACCGGCGGCTCGTATGGACCTGTCGCGTTTTGCGGACGCGGACACGATTCCGGATTACGCACAGGAGTACTTTGAGATCCTGACGGCGGCGGACGCCATTGACGCCGTGGACGGCGGGAAGCTGGCCCCCTATGATACCATGACCCGCGCCGTGATCTGCAAGGCGCTGGTTATCCTGAAAGAGTCGTTTTGATACTGCAAAGTATGGCAGGAAAAAAAGACGGTCCCGCACTGGCTTTCCGGTGCGGGACCGCTTTTATGATTGGTGCTTATAGATTTTTTTGTCCAGTGCAAAGACGCGCTTTGAGAACTGTCCCGGCTGCATTCCAACGAATGTCTCGGCGTAGATCTCCATTCTGCTGTCGATCAGGTCAATCAGCGCCAGCAGTTCGCTTTCCGCGCACTGCGGACGAACCGCCGCACCGAATTCCGGTTCGCCGTGGTGGGACAGCAGCAGGTGCTGGAGCAGAACGGATTTTTCCTCTGGAACATTCAGCTCCTTTGCAATGGACGCCACCTCCTGCGCACCCATGACCAGATGTCCCAGCAGCTGCCCCTTCAGGGAGTAATCCGTAACGAGGCCCAGCTGGGAGACGACAAACTCATCGCATTTGGCGAAGTCGTGGAGGAACGTTCCCGCCACCAGCAGGCTGCGGTCAATGACCTCCTCATAGAGATTCGCCAGAAAGTCCGCGGCCCGGACCATATTCAGCGTATGCATGAGCAGGCCGTGGAGAAAACTGTGGTGCATACTTTTCCCGCCGGGGAGTATGTAGAACTGCTCTCCATAACGGTCCAGCATTTTCAGACAGATTTCGCGGTAATCCGGGTCCTCAATGGAATCGACGAGTTCCCGCAGCTCCTGCCCGGCGTCCTTTGCGTCAATGGGTGCAATGGGCACCAGGGTGTCAAGCTGATAGGAGTCGGAGTTCTGGGCGGTGCGGATGCGGGAAAGGGTGATTTGCGGCGCGCCGCGGAATTCGGACACGGTTCCGCGGATTTTGATGACGCTGCCCTCGTTGACACTGCCCACCGGTCCGCTGTAGTCCCACACTTTGGCATCAATGTTGCCGGTACGGTCTGAGAGAACGGCGGCAAGGAAGGGCTTTCCGGAACTGGAGACCCGTGAGACCGCACTTTTCAGGATATAAAACCCTTCGATTTCGTCACCTAAGTGAAAATCTTCAATCAATTTATTATATTCCATTCTTACCGGCGCCGTTTTTCTGGCGCTTTCCTCCTGTTCTCAAGTTACGGGTTCAGTATGCTGTAAATTCCCGGCGCTGGGAGGACCGCCATGTCCGCCTGCCAGCGAGGCGCAGACCACGCTTTTTGCGCCCGCGTCCAGCAGAACGGTTGCGCTGGCGGTAATGGTGCTGCCGGTGGTAATGACGTCGTCCACCAGCAGGAACCGGCGGCCTTTGATCTTGGCGGGGCAAAAGGAACGGTAGACGCCTTTGACATTTTCCCGCCGCTGGCCGGGGTCGGTGAGGCTGGACTGCGCACGGTTATTGCGGATTTTGCGCAGTGTACGGAGCATGGGAAGCCGGAGCGTTTTCGCGGCGGAACGGGCCAACAGCTGGGCCTGATCGAAGCCGCGTTCAAGGCTGCGCCGGAAGCTGACCGGGACAAAGGTCACGGCGTCGAAGGCGTCCGGGAAGCATTCGGCCGTGTTTTCTGCAATATAGCGGCCAAATACTTCCGCACGCCAAGACTTTTTGCCGAATTTCAGAGCGTGGACGCCCTCTTTGACTGCGCCGTCGTAATAAAACGCCGTGATACAGGGAAATCCCTCCAGCTCCTGGACGCCGCCGTCTGTTCTGTAGGGAAGCCCGCATTCGCAGTCCGGACAGACACCGCTGCCGCTGTGCTCCAGCAGACTTCCGCAGAACGCGCACCGGGGCGGAAACAGCAAATCCAGCGCTGCAACGGGGACTGGAGAAAAGCGCTTCAGTATTTCCATAGTTCCACCTCTTCAATAAACGGCGCTCCCCTGCCCGGGCCAAAAAGGGGGAGCGCCGCATATACCGCCTATAAAAGCATCAGAATAACGCCGTAAATCACGCTGGCTGTCACACCGAAGACGATCACCGGACCCGCTACCGTGAACATTTTGGCGGCCATGCCGGTAACCATGCCCTCGCTTTTGAAGTCAATGGCGGGCGACACCACCGCGTTGGCAAAGCCGGTAACCGGCACCAAAGTCCCCGCGCCGCCGTAGCGTCCCAGCTTGTTATAGAGGTTCAGGCCGGTCAGCAGGGCCGAGAGAAACACCAGCATAATGGTCGCAGCGGTTCCCGCGTCTGTTTTCTCCAGACCCATGCCCATAAAAACGTCCGTAATCAGTTGGCCCAGCACACAGATACCGCCGCCGCTGACAAACGCAAGTGCGCAGTCCTTGACCAGCGGCGAGCTTTTGGCCCGCTCCTGTACAAATTTTTGGTAATCCTGTTTGGAAATATCCATATACATCACTCCTTTACCCTAGTATGTCCGGAGAGAAGGAGGATATGCAGGCATTACCGGCATATGTACTATCGGCCGCAAATCGCCGAACATAAGTATTTTTCCTTTTCAGGAACAAAATGTCTCTCAATTTTTAGAACGGGGTGACACGCCGCGCCGCAGCTCTCTCTTGGCCTGGGTCCGGGCGAAGCATTTTTCACACAGCGCGTAGTGGTGATTGAAAGGCAGCAGGTCGTAGCACCGCCTGCACCGCCGCAGGAAACCGGATTTATCCTCCTGTAAAAACCCGCTGATTTTCCGGGAAAGCGCCGCCTGCTCCTGTGTGACGCTTTCTTCTACCCCTGAACGGTGGAGCATCTGGTGCCGGATATCCAGCGCCTTGTACCGCAGTTCACAGGATTCCAGGGAGTCGTCCGGGAAGGGCGCAAGGGGTGCCGTCCCGCCAAACAGCAGCGACTGGGCGCAGTCCCGCCAGTATTCCACCAGCGGCGCGGTGCGGGTATCCACCGGGCAGGTGACATACCGGTAGACCGTCTGTTTGTCCATACCGCCGTCCAGCGCAGGAATCAGAGCTTGATAGAGAATGGCGGCGTCGGACAGGTCTGCACGGCAGAGGTTTTCCAGCGGTGGCAGCTCCGACCACGCCTTGAACAGTGTCGGGATGTCAAAGCGGGAATCCAGCGCCTCCCGCGGGAAGGGAATGGTCAGGCCGGTGATGAAATCCGGCTGTCCGGACAGGGCGGCGGCAATCCGGTCCGGGTCGCTCATAGTGAGGACCTCGCCCTTGTCATACATGCCAAAGCGTCCGGCACGCCCGGCGATCTGTTTAATTTCGGCGGCGGTGAGGTCCCGGCGGGAAACGCCGTCGAATTTGGTGGTCTGACAGAAAATGATCCGGCGAATGGGCAGGGAGACGCCCATGCCAATGGCGTCGGTGGCGACGACGGCCGTCGTCTCACCGGCGGAGAATTTGCGGACCTCCTCCCGCCGGGACGCGGGCGGCAGCGCGCCGTAGATGACGCTTGCGGAGACGCCCCGCTGTTCCAGGGCGGCGGCGGTGCTGAGCACCTCTTTTCGGGAAAAGGTGATAAGGGCGTCTCCGGGCTCCACGGATTCCAGACCTCTGGCGGTGCCGGAGAAAATCAGCGGCACTAACCGCTGATGCCGCACAATTTCATAAGAAGCCCCGATATTTTCCAGCAGACGGCACAGAATGGGCTCGGCCTCCGGTGCCAGGCAGACATGAATATTTTTTGCGCGTACCCCGAAGAGGGCGCGGTCCAGGCCGCGCCGCGGCTGGGGTCGGCAATCATCTGTGCCTCGTCGATGACGGCGGTATCATAGATCTGTCCGCAGTCGCACAGCTCAATGGTAGAGGCGGTGTGGCGGGCAAAGGGGAGGGGTTCGTACTCCTCACCGGTCAGAAGCGTGCAGGGACAGCCGTCCAAATTCAGGCGGTCAAAGACCTCCAGAGCCAACAGGCGGAGAGGTCCCAGATAGACGCCGTTGGGGGCGTTTTTAAGGGCTTGCAGGGCGTGATAGGTTTTGCCGCTGTTGGTCTCCCCCACATGGAGGATAAACCGGCGGTCCAAACGTTTCGCCTGTTCGATCAGGCCGGACAGATCGTATTGCAGCAGGAGATCCCGGGCGGCCTGTTCCCGGCGCTGCCGGGCCTCCCGGCGTCTTCTGTTTTTCGAGCCTCTTTTTCGTTTCTTTTGCATAATAGCATCATCTCCTGTTTCTCTTGTTCCAATTGTAACAGATACGGCGGGATTTTACAACAGGAAGTGCAGGGCGGCTGGGACGTTTGGCGGGACTGGTCCGGAGCGGCAATTGAAAAACAACAGGCCCTAGAGGCCCATTATTGAAAAAGGCGGCTGGTGCGCTCCCACCAGCCGTCTTTTGCTGTCAGTTGTCATCGTTTTCCGCGATGTCCAGCCGCAGAGCGGCGCTGTCGCGCTGCACCCGCATCTCAATGGCCCGTGCCACGAAATCCGATACCGATTCCCCGGCGGCCTGTGCGGCCCGCCGTGCGGTCTCCAAGGTCTCCGCCGGAACGGCGACCTCCGCCCGCTGGTCTCTCTGGAGCGCCTCGGATATGACACGTCCGATGAAGCCGTTGACCGATTCGCCCCGGGCGGCGGTATGGGCCTGCAAGACCTGTTTTTGTCCCTTCGGCAGGGTGAGATTGATGCGGTCGTAATTGGCGGCCATGTATTTGTTGACCGCGTTCTGCTGTGCCTTTGAAATCGCCATAGTGATGCCTCCCTGCTAGGTTTTAGGAAAACTGCTCCACTTTAATTTGTAGGATATCATAAAAAAATATCTCTGTAAATACTTAATTTTGACGGATATATCTGTGCAGATATGTAGAAATTGTCAATAGATATATCTGCGCAGATAGTATATACTCAGAGATGCCATTAACAAAAAACAGAAAAGGAGAGACCATATGCTGAACATCAACCATTCGATTTCCAAGCAGCAATACAGCAACATGTGGCGGCAGACGCAGCGGACTGCATCCAATACAAATGCGTTTGGCGGGATGCTGGCGCGGGCATCCGGCGCGGCGCAGGTTATGACAGACCACAGCAAGTGCTATCCCAACTTTTCCCCCTCCGTACAACTGCATATTGACTATGAGGAATGGCTTGCCGGACGGCCTTCCCTCTCCCTGCCGGACAGCGCCGGTCTGACAGAAGCTAATCTTGCTTGCCTGCGGGAACGCTATTCCGGTTCCTTGAGCGAGTTTGAGCGTATGGAGGCTTTGCAGGCCCTCAGAGACCTGGGCGTGTTCAGCCGGGAGGTGTACAACAGCGCAATGGGTTTTGGCGGCGTCCGCCGTGCGGCGATGAACGAAACCTATAACAGCAAGTCTCAAGGCTATATTGGCGGCGCGTCCGGCGATATCCGGCAAGGCCCTCTTGGGTGCTTTGATAACGAGTGGCAGCAGCAGTGGGAAAACATCCATGTCAACTCCCCTTTTGCGAAGCTTGAGACTTTGGATGAAATTCTAGCATGGACCCGCCGGGTCAATATCGCCGGACTCGCTGAAAAATACGATCCGCACCATATGACCCAGGAGCAGTACAACGCTTTTCTGGATGAACTGGAGCAGAAAGGCATCTTATCGAACAGCGGCAAAATGCTGGTGAAAAATCCGGATATGCGGTTCGGGGCGGTTGACTGGGAGGTATTTGCGGCGACCGGAGGAAAGCTTTTCGGCGGAGGGATGGTAATTCTTGGGGAGACCTTTTCCACAAAGGTGCCGTCTTTAGAAGAAATGGGCGGCGATGCGGTCCGGCTGGTAAAGGCGATGCTGGAAAGCGAAATGGACCAGGGAGCGATGACAAACGGAGACCGGCAGAGAATCGAGGCGCTGAAAACCGTCTCGGAGATTCTCGGGCAGATGTGATTGTGAGACAACGAAAGGAGAATTTTATGATAGACACAGCGGCTTTAGATGCAAAATTTGGTGCGGGCAACTGGCATATGGACGAGTACTCGATCTATTATCATCCGCCAAAGGAAAAGGGCTATCCCGAAGGGCTGGCTGGATTTGTGTTTCTCCGGGAGGATAAAAAGGACGAATATATTGCGATTCAGGCCGAGAAGGATAAGGCGGTATTGCAGGCCGATATGGCGGCGGCCAAAAGAGAGGCGAATCAGCCTATCAAGGTGACGAATGCGCAAATCAGCAAGCTGGCAGAGAAATATGACCCGCGAAATATGACGCAGGAGGAATATACGGATTTCCTGTATGAAATGATTGACCTGGGCGTCATCACAAAAGAGGACGCATGTTTTATCCGCGACTTCACAGGCGGCGGCGGTGCGCTCCCGTTTGCCTATGCTGCCAGCAGCCGGAATATCCATTGGAATGAGGCGCCCTATACAACGGAAATTTACAATGTTCCTCTGGATTATCCGCAAAGTGATGGCGATATTTTGACGATGTATGGCTTTCAGGCGGCGTTCCGCACCAAAGACCCGGATACCGGCACAGTCTACCGCGGCAGAATCGAGCGCACTTATGGAAAAGTTTATCAGGTCTTGCAGCGAATGGATCAGGTTTTGCCGTACTCCGAACAACGGGCACAGGCTTCTGCCCAAAAAATGCAGGAGTCTAACCAAAAAAGTTATCAAACAAGCCGCCTGATGTTTGATCTAAGAAACAGCAGGATTGCTGCCCCGGTCACCGCGGCGCGGCGTTAAGAAAGGAGAAAATTTATGAGTACAGTTTCCAATGCAGCGTCCCAGAGAAGTATGAGCGATTTCTTCTATCATCCCGCTGATAAGCCAATCGGACCTATGCCGGGACTTGAGTATGCCTATGTCCGGCCAGAGCTGCGCGAAGAATTTCTGGCGTATCTCCACGAACAGGAAAAGGAAGGAAAAGCGGCGGAACTGCGTGCGGCCAGAGCGCCGGGAGCCACCACAGCAAAGCTCACGCCCAATCAGATCCAGCAGCTCAAGGCAAAATATGACCCGCACCGTATGACCCAGGACGAGTATGCGGGCTTTGTTCAGGATCTGATTGATTTCGGTGTCCTGACAGACGATCACACGCCCTATCTGGAATGCCCCGGCGTCGGAGTGGGACACGCCCCACTGTTTCACACTGTGGGTGGAGAAGGCGGCCCCTGCGGCCCGCTGAGCCTTGCCGGTGCCAGAGGCGATGCAATGGAGTGGGCAAAAACCCAATCCCTTTACCGGAAATACGATGAGGAGACCAAAAAGTACTATCCAGGCCGGAAAGCGATTGCTTTCAGCAAGGTATACAGCGCGATGCAGCAGATCAGCCAGCAGTCTCCGGCCTCCAGACAAATCAATTACCAGCAAAGCCAGCAAACCCTCCAGACGAGCCGTCTGATGTTTGACCTGAGAAACAGCAGGATTGCCGCTCCAACCACCGCGGCACGGCGTTAAGAAGCGTATGAAAGCAAATCTGACAAAAAGAAACACGGGACGGAACCTGCACAACATCAGATTCCGTCCCGTATGATCAGAGCAGCCAGAGCAGCACTCCGGCCGCAATGCCCGCCAGCAGCAATGCCGCAGCAATCAGTCCCCAGCGGGGGATGCGTTTCCAGAACGGCAGGCGCTGCCGTGCGGCGTAGCCCTGGGCGATGCGGCAGGCTTCCCCGAGTACCTGCTGGGAAGTGACCCCCTTGGTAAACGCCTCGTTTTTTACAATAAAGATAGCCTGTTCAAAGAGCTTCGGATCAGGGGAGTCAACGACAATCACACGGCGGGAGGTCCCTTTTACCAAGCGGAACCACTCCTTTCCAATCTCAGAAAATTTCAGGTTTGCCTTTCCAGTCTTACCAGAAAAAGCCGGATTTATACCTCCTTTTTTCCATGCTTTTGTACCGGCAGATACAGACAGATTGCACTACAGTCGTCATCCCCATTGCGCCGTTTTTTTGCTTCCCCCAGCACCAGCGATACCAGTACATTGGGGTCGTCCCCGGACCAACCCGCCAGTAAATTTTGCAGCCACTGGTCGTCGCTGCTGTCCGCGACGCCGTCGCTGATCATTAAAACAAAGGAATCCTCCTCCAGCGGGAATTTCGCCGCCGGAGGGGTATGGGCGGTGTCGTGCAGACCGGCGGGCAGGGCGTTTCCGGTGAGCCGCCGGACCGTACCCTGCCGTTTGATATACGTCGGGGCCGCGCCGTACTTGTAGAGCGACGCCTCCCGCTCCAGCAGATTCACACTCATTAAGTCAATTGTGGTGAAACTTCCCTGTTCGTCGCTGCGGAGATTGAGGGCGGCGTTCATGGTTTTCAGGGCGGCCTCGGCGTCAATACCGGCCTTGAGGAACTGTTCCAGCAGACGCAGGGTCATCTGGCTTTCCCGCTGGGCCTCCCGTCCGCTGCCCATGCCGTCGCTGAGCAGGAGGAACAGACTGCTCCCGCCGCCGCTGAAATAGGTGAGGCTGTCACCGCAGACCCGCTGTCCGGCCTTTGGCGCAGAGCCCGTCGCCACATCATAAATCATCTCCTTTCCCGTCGGGGGCGGGATCTCGGTGACGGACATCGCCTGCGTCACCAGTTCGCTGAGCTGGGCGTACTGTCCGCGGGTCCGCAGCCGCTCCTGATCCAGCTGCCGCCGGTACTGCCTCCGCAAAAGAAGGGCTGTGACCTCGGTGTTAATGGCGGAGATGAGCTGGGTGAAATGGATGCACCGGTTGGCAAAATGGGAGGCAAAGTCGGCAGGCTGTGCCCGTCCGCGCTCCAGAATGACGGGGGTAGCGTCGTTGAAGGCGTTGAAGGTGGAGATGTACTCCCTGTTCCAGCACACGTCCCGCAGGGCGCATCCCCGGCACACAACCTCTGCGGCCCGGTCGAAAATGACGGCGGGGTTTTCCTCCTTCTGCGGGGGCGGCGCGCCGAAGCTCTCATAAAGGGAACGCAGCGCGGCAGCGCTGAGCTGAAGCCGCTGGCGCAGGCCGTCGGCCTCGCGTTTTGCCTTGCGTTTGGGAATGGAGGTCTCCCGCAGCAGCAGTGCGCAGTAGTGGCAGAGCAGCGCGGACAGCGCGGTGCAGGCGCTCAGACGCAGCAGGCCGGCGCCGGTGAGGCCCAGCTGAAGCAGATAGGCCAACTCGACGGCCAGCGTAGCCAGCGCGGCGGCGGCGGGCCGGAACAGCGGATGTTTAAACCAGACGGTCTCACAGAACGCGGCCAGAATGGAATAGATCAGAATGAGAATCCCGCAGCAGCGCAGCGCAGGCCCGAATTTCAGGAAAGCGAAGCTGCCCAGAATGCCGCCGCAGAGCGCGGCAGCGGCGTTTTTACCCGGTTTGCAGGCGGCCAGGAAACCGGCGGCCAGCGGTGCGCGGCCTTCCAGACAGCAGCCCGTACAGAGGAATCCGGCAGCGGCATAGCCGGCCAGGTGCAGGACTGTCGCTTTTACACATCTGACGCTGCCGACGCCTCCTTACGTGTAGATATCGGTGGTCGGCGTATCATTAAAAAAAAATGGGGGGGGGGG
>CAMWSZ010000077.1 GCA_947177005.1 uncultured Clostridia bacterium
TACTGCAGCGTTCCCTATGTCCGGGGGCGTGAGAGAAGCCGGGACCCGGAGCATATTCTGGAGGAAGTGCGGCAGCTGGCGGAGAGCGGGTATCGGGAGATTACTTTGCTGGGGCAAAACGTGAACTCCTACGGCAAGGATCTGGAGAAAAAAACGGATTTTTCCGGGCTTCTGTCGGAGATCGACAAAATCCCCGGGGATTACCTCATCCGCTTCATGACCAGCCACCCGAAGGATGCGGGAGAAAAACTCTTTGACACAATGGCCCGCTGTACCCGTGTGGCGAAGCAGCTGCATCTGCCGGTGCAGTCCGGGAACAGCCGCGTTCTGCGGGCTATGAACCGGGGGTATACACGGGAGCAGTATTTGGAGAAGGTGCGCTATGCCCGCAGCGTGATGCCGGATCTGGTTCTGACCAGCGATATTATCATTGGGTTCCCCGGCGAGACGGAGGAGGAGGCAATGGACACCGTTTCCCTGATTGAAGAGGTGCGTTACGACGCGCTTTTCACCTTTATCTACTCCCCACGTCCCGGCACACCGGCGGCGTCTCTGCCGGACCCGGCGTCACGAGAGGAGAAGCAGGTCTGGTTCGACCGCCTTTTGAACGCGCAGAACCGTATTTCCGCCCAGCGGCACCGGACCTATGTGGGTAAAACGGTGCGTGTGCTGGTGGACGCCGCGGCGGAGGACCCGAAATGGAACCTCTCCAGCCGGACCCACGGCGGACGCCTGGTTCATCTCTCCGGACCGGATTCGCTGATCGGGCAGTATGCAGACGTGCGGATCGTGGACAGCAACACATGGGCGCTTTTTGGCGAAGCAATTCAACCATAAAAAGAGGAGACAGAAAATGGCGGAAATGACGCCGATGATGCGGCAGTATTTAGAGATCAAAAAACAGTATAAGGATTCCATTCTATTTTTCCGGCTGGGGGATTTTTATGAGATGTTCAATGAGGACGCGAAGCTGGCCAGCCGGGAGCTGGACCTGACCCTGACCAGCCGTGACCGGAACAAGCCGGAGGAGGAACAGACACCCATGTGCGGCGTCCCCTACCACTCCTGCGACGGCTATATTGCCCGCCTGATTGCGAAGGGGTATAAGGTGGCGATCTGTGAGCAGACGGAGGACCCCGCTCAGGCAAAGGGTCTGGTGAAACGGGATATCATCCGGGTGATTACCCCCGGGACCGTGGATGCGTCCATGCTGGACAGCAGCCGTCCCAATTATATCTGCGCAGTCTGTCTGGACGCCGGGACGGCGGGGCTGTGCTTCTGCGACGCAACGACGGGCCAGACGCATGTCACGGCCTTTCATGGGCCCGAAAGCCTGAACCATGTCCTGAATGAACTGGGACGGTTCTCCCCGGTGGAGGCGGTTCTGAACGGGCAGGCGTATGCGGAAGAGGCGCTGGTCAAGCTCCTGCGGGAAAAATTTAACTGTATGGTCGAAAATTACGGTGAGGACCGTTTCGATTTGGAGGCGGCGGCCCGGACCGTCAAAAAGCAGTACGGAGAGGACGCAGCTGCGGCGCTACCCGTTCCGGCGGCGGTGCGGTGCCTGGGCGGACTGCTGTCGTATCTGTACGAGACGCAGAAAACGGACCTGAGCCATATCCGGGACCTGGAATACTATGAGGAAGGCCGTTTTATGGAGCTGGACCTGACCGCCCGCCGGAATCTGGAGCTGACGTCCACCCTGCGCAGCAATGAAAAACGCGGTTCTTTGCTGTGGGTGCTGGACAAGACAAAAACCGCTATGGGCGGACGCCTGCTCCGCTCATGGATCGAGCGCCCCCTGCTGAACGTTCCGGCCATTAACCGCAGGCTCAAAGCGGTGGACGCGCTGGTAAAGGATTCCGTGGGCCGGGAAGAGCTGATCCTGGCATTGTCAGGAATCAACGATATGGAGCGTCTCATTGGCAGGATCGATAGCGGTACGGCCGGAGGCCGGGATCTGGCGTCTCTGCGGACTTCCATGGGCAAACTGCCGGAGCTGAAGGAGCAGCTCAGTCCCTTTGCCGCCGGGCGTCTGGGAGAGCTGTACCACTCTCTGGATACGCTGGAGGATGTGTATGATCTGCTGTGCAGGGCGATTGTGGACGACCCGCCTTTTTCCGTCCGGGAGGGGGGATTCATCCGGCCGGGCTATAACAAGGAGGTGGACCGCGTCCACGACATCCTCAGCGGCGGCAAGAGCGTGATTGCCGAAGTAGAGAACCGCGAGAAGGAAAAAACCGGCATCAAGAGCCTGAAAGTGGGTTATAACAAGGTCTTTGGGTACTATATTGAGGTCAGCAAATCCTATTATGACCAGGTCCCCCCGGAATACATACGGAAACAGACGCTGGCGAACTGCGAACGCTATATCACACAGGAGCTGAAGGAGCTGGAAAACACCATTCTCAGCGCCAGCGACCGGGTGGTGACATTGGAGTACGAGCTGTTTATGGAGGTCCGGGAGCAGGTCAGGGAGCGTATGGCGCGCATCCAGACCGCCGCCGCGGTCATCGCGGAACTGGATACATTATGCTCTCTGGCCGCCGCCGCGGCGCAGTATCATTACTGCTGCCCCATTATAGACGACGGCGGCGTGATCGAGATATACGAGGGCCGTCATCCGGTTGTGGAGCGGGTTTTGAAGGACGCCCTTTTTGTCCCCAACGACACCTATATGGGCGAGCAGGAAAACCGTATCGCAATTATTACCGGGCCGAATATGGCCGGGAAATCGACTTATATGCGGCAGGTGGCTCTGATTACGCTAATGGCGCAGATCGGGTCTTTTGTCCCGGCGCGGTCGGCACGGATCGGCGTGGCGGACCGGATTTTTACCCGCATCGGGGCCAGTGACGATTTGAGCGCGGGACAGTCTACGTTCATGGTGGAGATGACGGAGGTGGCGGACATCCTGAAACATGCCACAAGCCGCAGTCTTTTGATTCTGGACGAGATTGGGCGCGGGACCAGCACCTTCGACGGCATGAGCATTGCGCGTGCGGTTCTGGAGCACTGCGCGGACCGGAAAAAACTGGGGGCCAAAACCCTCTTTGCTACCCACTACCATGAACTGACAGCGCTGGAGGAAGAGCTTTCAGGGGTAAAAAATTATAACATTGCTATCAAAAGCCGGGGCGACGAGATCATTTTTCTGCGTAAAATACTGCCCGGCGGCGCTGACCGCAGCTATGGCATTGAGGTTGCGAAGCTGGCCGGACTGCCGGACAGTGTAGTACGGAAAGCCAAAGCCATTCTCAAGGAGCTGGAGAGCCAGAGCGGCCATACGGCACCGCTGCTGGCCGCGCCGCAGAGAGAACAAATGTCGCTGGACGCGCTGGGGGAATCGGAGGTCATTGACCGCCTGCGCCGGACACAGCCGGAGATTCTGACACCGCTGGAGGCAATGAGCCTGCTGTATGAGCTGAAGCAGAAACTGCAATAGTGAGAAAGGGGAACATTTTATGCCGGAAATCCAACAGTTACCACCCCATATAGCGGATCTGATAGCGGCGGGCGAGGTTGTGGAACGCCCGGCCAGCGTCGTAAAGGAGCTGGTCGAGAACGCCATTGACGCGGGGGCGCCTGCAATGGTTGTGGAGATTCAGAGGGGCGGAATGGCGCTGATCCGCGTAACGGACAACGGCTGCGGCATCGCACCCGGGGAGCTCCCCACTGCCTTTCTCCGTCACGCCACCAGCAAGCTGCGGAAAGCGGAGGACCTGTCGGCAATCGGCACCTTGGGCTTTCGCGGTGAGGCGCTGGCGGCCATCTCCGCGGTGAGCCGTGTGGACATATTGTCCCGGCAGAGGGGCGCGGCGGACGGCGCAGCGCTGCATCTGGAGGGCGGCGTGCCGGGCGTGACGGAACCGGCGGGGTGTCCGGAGGGAACGACGCTTGTTGTGCGCGACCTGTTTTATAATACCCCGGCGCGGTTAAAATTTATGAAATCGGACAGTGCGGAGGCTTCTGCGGTAGCCGCGATGCTTCAGCAAATCGCCCTGAGCCACCCGGAGGTCTCAATCCAATACATTCGGGACGGCAGGCTGGAGATGCACACCCCCGGCGGCGGAAAACTGCTGCCAGCCATCTACGCCGTGCGGGGCCGGGATGTTGCGCGCAGTCTGGTGGCTGTGGACGGCAGCGGAGAAGGGGTCACGGTCCGCGGCTTTGTGACGGAACCGCTGGCAGGACGCGGTACAAGAGCGATGCAGACGTTTTTCTGCTGCGGCAGGATGATCCGTTCCCAGCTTCTGACAGCCGCTGTTGAGGAGGCTTATGCAAACCGTCAGATGACAGGGAAATTTCCGGGGTGCGTGCTGCATATTGACCTGCCGCTTCAGCAGGTGGACGTAAACGTACACCCGGCCAAAACCGTCGTAAAATTCGCGGAGGAAAGGGCCGTGTTTTCGGCGGTCCACCATGTGGTGAAGGACGCTCTGGACGCCAGAGCCGAGCCGCCTGTAAAAGCGGCACCGGTCAATCCCGAAGGCGGTTTCTTCCAGAAAATGGACGCCAAAACGTTCCGGGAAAAGGCGGAAAAAGAGGAAAAGGCGTCAAAGCCATACAGACAGGCGGACCCGGACCGGAAAAAGATTCTTATTTTCCACGATGCGGACCGTCCTGTTCCGGCCCGCGCCCCTGCGGCGGACAGCGAACAACCGGTAACAGAAGAATTACAGCCGGACCCGTTTCCGCCGGAAAATCCGCCGGCTCCGGAACAGACGGTCCTCCCATCAGCACCGGCGCCCTGGAAATACCGCGGGGAGCTGCTGCATACCTACATCGTCGCGGAGGACGGCAGCGATATCTGGCTCATCGACAAGCACGCCGCCCATGAACGCATCAATTTTGACCGTCTCAAAGCCAATGCGGAACCGGTCATGCGGCAGCAGCTGTTGCGCGCGGCGGCCGTTGATCTGCCGCAGGAGCAGTATGCGGCGCTGCTGGAAAACCTGCCGCTGCTGGATGAGTTCGGCTTTACAGCGGAGGATTTCGGGGACGGATGCCTGATGATCCGTGCGA
The DNA here is from genome assembly GCA_947177005.1 of uncultured Clostridia bacterium. Taxonomy (GTDB): domain Bacteria; phylum Bacillota; class Clostridia; order Oscillospirales; family Oscillospiraceae; genus Pelethomonas. Next base: position 5,026 of record CAMWSZ010000077.1, read on the forward strand.
TTCCCTCCGATATCGACACGGGACAGATCCGGGAAACACTGGAAATGCTGGCGGACAAGCTGCTGTCCGGCGCTGCCGCGGACCCCAACGCGGCCCGGGACGCCATGCTGCATACAATGGCCTGTAAATCCGCCATTAAGGGCGGCTGGACCAGTGATCCGGCAGAGCTGCGGGTGCTGATTGACAAGGTGCAGAGCGGCGAGGTGGCGTATTGCCCCCATGGAAGGCCGGTAAAAGTTAAAATTTCCAAATATGAGCTGGAAAAAATGTTCAAAAGAGCATGAAACAGCGAAAAAACCAGATATCATGCAAAAAAACGGATAAAATTTCGGCAGAATTTCCTGAAAAAGAGAGCGCGGAAAAGCCGGTGCCTCTTACTTTTACGGAAAATCTGCCGACATTTAACTATAGAGGTAAAGACTGGTGTCTAAACACCGGTCGCTGTGTGGCCGGGAGGAAGTATGAAACAGGTCCTGTGTGTCGTAGGCCCCACCGCCTGCGGAAAAACAGCGCTGAGCGTCGCGCTGGCAAAACGGTTCAACGGCGAGGTTGTCAGCATGGACTCCATGCAAATCTACCGCGGGATGACCGTCGGCACCGCCGCGCCTACCCCCGCCGAAATGGACGGCGTCCCGCACCATATGGTGGGCGTCGCCGACCCCGGCGAAAGCTGGTCCGCCGCCCGCTTCGCGGACGAGGCGGGCCGCTGCGTCGAGGATGTCCTCCGGCGAAAAAGGCTCCCGATTCTGGCCGGTGGTTCCGGCCTGTATCTGGACGCCGTCATCGCCGGACACGGCTTTGCTCCCGGCGGGACGGACGGCGCGGTCCGGGCGCGGCTCCGGGACGAGCTGGAGCGGGACGGCATCGCCCCGCTGCTGGAGGAGCTGCGTACCGTGGACCCGGAATCCGCCGCAAAGCTCCACCCGGCGGATGAAAAACGGATTCTGCGGGCTTTGGAGGTCTACCGGCAGACCGGCAAAACCATTTCCCAGCACAACCGTGAGACCCGCTCCCTGCCGAAACGCTACGCACCTGTCTATATCGGCCTTACCTTCCGGGACCGTGCGGACCTGCGGGAACACATCGACCGCCGGGTGGACCAAATGCTGGCGGACGGCCTTGTGGACGAGGTGCGGGCCCTTCTGGACGCGGGCGTCCCCCGCACCGCAACGGCCATGCAGGCCATAGGCTACAAAGAGCTGCTGGCCGCTCTGGACGGCCAGTGCCCGCTGGAGGACGCCGTCGGGGAAGTGAAGCTCCGTTCCCGGCAGTACGCCAAGCGGCAGCTGACCTGGCTCCGGCGCCGGAAGGACATCCATTGGATCTACTGGGAAAAAAAGCGTGATCTTGCCCGCGCCCTCCAGGAATCGACAGAAATTCTCACCGCTTATGGACTACAATAGCGTATGGAGGGCCTGCCCTCCAAAAACTAATGAAAAAAAGAGAGGTACATACTATGCCCAAAACACCGAACCTCCAGGATGCGTTCCTGGCCTCCGCACGCCGCGACGAAACCCCTGTGACGCTCTTCCTCATGAACGGATTCCAAATGCGCGGCGTCATCACCGGCTTTGACGCCTTTACCGTCGTCCTGACCACGGAGGGCCGTCAGAACCTCATCTACAAGCACGCTATCTCAACTGTCAGCCCGCTCAGAACCGTCGATCTCAGCGACTGGGAGGACACGCTGTAAGGCCGGGAACAGGGGGCGATAGATGATGAAGGCTGGTTCTCTGGTCCTGAAGCTGACGTTTGCGGGCGTCCTTCTGATTGCGATTCTTTATTTCGGACTGAGTCTGATCTCCTATATGATGGACCCGTATAAAACGACGGTCTCCTACAACTATGTCAGCGAAAACGCGGTGGCAGTGTCCGGCTATGTGGTGCGGGACGAGGCGGCGCTGGAGGGAAGCGGTGATCTGGTCTATTCCTCCCGCAGCGAGGGGGAACGGGTCAGCAAAAACGGCACCGCCGCCCTCATCTACCAGAATGCCCAGGCCCTTTCCGACGCAAACCTGCTGCGCAATCTGGAGGATCAGCTGGAGCAGCTGGTCTACGCCCAGTCCCTTGCCGCCGGAACCCAGGTGACAGCCCGTCTGGACGACGAGGTTGTCTCCGCTCTCGTCGGGTTCCGGGAGACGCTGGCGGGCGGCAGCCTGACCGCGGCGTCGGACAACGCCGAAAAACTGCGTGCGGCGGTGCTGAAACGAAGCTACGCCTACTCCGGGACCGGCGACCTCCAGACGGAGATCGCCAGTCTTCAGGAGCAGATCGCGCAGCTCAGCGCCAGCGCGGACCCGGGCACCACCCGTGTGACCGCGCCGGAGGCCGGCCTTTTTTCCAGCCTGGTGGACGGCTACGAGGGCGTTCTGGACCCGGAAATGGCCCGGGAACTGACGCCCTCCGCTTACAAAATGATCGCGCCGGACCCCGAAGCGTCCGGCGTGTGCAAGATCGTATACGGCTCCAAATGGTATTTTCTGACGGTCATGAGCAGCGGGGACTGCAAGGGCCTCGATACCGGAAGCAAAATCGTCCTACGGTTCCAGAAGGGCCTGGACCGGGACATCGATATGAAGGTGGACTATATCAGTCCGGCGGAGAACGGACAGCGGGTGGTTCTGTTCGTATCCGAAAAATACCTTAATCTGACCACCCTCCTGCGCAGCCAGAATGCCCTGGTCATCTTCGACAGCTACAGCGGCATCCGCGTCCCGCGCAGCGCCGTGCGGGTGGAGGCCGTGCCGGTGACAGATGCGGACGGCAGCCCCGTTCTTGACTCCAACGGAGAGCAGAAAACAGAGAACGTCACCTGTGTCTACAGCCTGTGGGGCGTCTACGCCCGCCGGAAACCCGTGAATGTGCTGTGGCAGGAGGACGAATTTATTCTGGTTGCGCCTGACGAGACCTATCTGGCCGCGATGACCTCCAGTGACGCCCAGGAGGGCCGGAGACTGCGTGCCGGAGATCAGGTGATTACCGCTGCGGCGGATCTATATGACGGAAAGGTGATTCGATAATATGAGCATCGCGGAAAATATACAGAAAATCCGCGGCCGAATGGAGGCCGCAGCGGTAAAGGCGGGACGTGACCCGAAAGAAATCCTGCTGGTGGGCGCCAGCAAGATGAACGACGCCGCGGCCTGCCGGGAGGCGGTCGCCGCCGGCATCGACGCGCTGGGCGAAAACCGCGTGCAGGAGATGACGGCGAAACTGGCGGAGAACGCTTACGAGGGTGCCCCGCTGCATTTTATCGGTCACCTCCAGCGCAATAAAGTGCGCCAGGTGGTGGGCAAGGTGGATCTGATCCACTCCGCCAGCTCCATGGAGCTGCTGGAGGAGATCGACCGCCGCGCCGCAATGCTGGGACTGGTTCAGGAGGTCTTGCTGGAGGTCAACATCGGCGGAGAGGAGAGCAAAAGCGGCTTCTCTCCTGATAAACTGTACGCCGCGGCGGACAGGGCTCGGAAATTTGAGCACGTGTCTGTCCGCGGCTTGATGACAATACCGCCTGTCGAACAGGCACCTCATGGGAACCTGCCGTTTTTCACACAAGTATCAAAGTTTTATGTTGACATAGGCAGAAATTTGTACGATAATAATTTTATCTATTTGTCTATGGGTATGAGCGATGATTTTGAGGATGCCATCGCCGCCGGGGCTACAATGGTCCGGGTGGGTTCCGCCATCTTCGGACAGCGGCACTACCAATAATGTTTGGAGGTCCCAGTATATGAGCTTGTTTGATAATCTCAAGAAAATGATCAGCCCTATCGGTGATGAGGATGGGGAGTATGATGAAATATTTGACGATCAGGAACCGTCGCCGTTTCTGGACGACCGCCCCTCCCGCGGCGGCTATGACCGCAGCGCCGTGGACAGCCGCCGCGGAAAAGTGGTCAATATCCACGCCACCACACAGCTGAAGGTGGTGCTGGTGAAGCCGGAGCGGTTCGAAAACGCCAGCGAAATCGCGGATCATCTCAAGGAAAAACGCACCGTGGTCGTCAATCTGGAGTCTACCCACAAGGATATCGCCCGCCGCCTCATCGACTTCCTCTCCGGCGTGGCCTACGCAGGAGAGGGCAAGATCAAAAAGGTCGCCGCAAATACCTACATCATCACCCCCTATTCGGTGGATATCCAGGGCGATTTGATTGACGAGCTGGAGAATAACGGACTGTATTTTTAACGCACACACATAGCCGGGCCTTTCCACGGCAGCGGAAAGCGCCTGACCAGAGATGAAAAAAGAGACACTGCCGGAAAAGCGGACCGTCGCAGCGGGCCGCCGAACAGAGCCAGGGAGGGAACAGAGTATGATGACACCGCAGGAGGTAGCGAACTGCACCTTTGCCAAAGCAGCGATCGGCGGCTATCACATGACCAGCGTCGATGAATTTTTGGACAAGCTGACAGAGGATTATTCCGCGCTGTATAAGGAAAACGCGGCCCTGAAGGCCAAGCTGAAGGTCATGGTGGACAAGATGAACGAGTACCGGGAAATGGAGGAGGCCATGCGCTCCACCCTGCTGACAGCCCAGAAAATGGCAACATCCATGGTGGCGGAGGCGGAGCAGAAGCGGAACGCCATGATCGCGTCGGCGTCGGCGGACGCCCAGAACCGGCGCGACGAACTGGCCAAGGAAGTGGAGACCGAGGAGCGCCGCCTGATGGAGATCCGGCAGCGGGTGGACCGGGAGCTCATGGCGGAACGCAAACGCCTTGCCTACGGCAAGGAGGCGCTGCGCAAGTTTATCAGCGAGGTGACCGCCGTGTGCAACGACGAGCTGGCGCTTTTGCAGCGCCTGCCGGACCTGCCGATGGAGGAGGAAAAG
>CAMWSZ010000078.1 GCA_947177005.1 uncultured Clostridia bacterium
TAATGTGACGTTCGCCATTTTCCACTTTCCCGTGGCTGGATTCGCTCCGGGTATCCGCAAAGATAGAGCCGAACACTAACTTTGTCAGGAGCACCGGCGAGTTTAGCTTCCATACGCCGGGGGCACTGTCTGGGCCCAATCTCTGGCTGTCAAGCAGGCAGTTTAGCTTTCATCCTCATGCACATCTTTTCATCCCTCCACGCCGCCGCCCGTGAAGCTCGAACGGCCCGTGTACTCCGACATGCTATGGTCGCCCTCCGGTTTCCCTTTCAGGGTTAGTCGGGGGATGATGGGCTGCGTTATGTGGTCTGTGTGAGTCTCCTTTCTCAATGGATTGACCACCGCTTGATACCTTTCCCACCACTTGCTCAAGGTGGGATTCCAACAGTTCCGCGAGCAGGCGTCACTCTGCCCTTACGGACGCACCCGGCCTGCAGTATCAGCGGCCTGTACGCCAGGAAAAGGTTGACGATCTGATTAGAAGGTGGAACGGTAGGGAACTGCACCCCATTGTTGTCAGCTTCCGGGACGGCAAGTTCATGTGGTAGTCGGACAAAACAGGATCGCGGCAATGCGACAGATGGCAGGCGGCGGAGATGTGATCGTCCCCTGCATCATCCACACCAGTATGACCTATGAAGATGAGGTTGACCTGTATGCTAAGCTGGAAACAGACAAGACCCCGTTGACCTCGGGCCAGCATATCAAGGCAGTTCTGGAAGCCGGTTCACCCCCCCAGATCACGGAAATCAATCGGTTAGTTGAGGAAAGCGGCTTTGTCTGGGCGTTAAATGAAGTGACCGGAGAAGCCTTTGAAATCTCAACGACCAGTTCCCTTATCAATGCCTATCACCTGCTGGATGGTGCTACGTTCTCCCGGATGCTGGCGCTGCTGGCCGGAACATGGCAGGGAACGCCCTATTCTCTCAGGGCCTCTATTCTCTCCGGTCTCTCCGGTATGGCACTATTTGTCAAAATCTACGAGGCGGAGCAGGTTGACCAGACCTTTATCAAGAATATGTCCACCATCAGTCCGGAGGAAATCATCCGGCAGGGCCGTATCGACAGCAATATTGCCCTACGCCACGCCCGCATCATTTGGGAGAGTTATAACAGCCAACAGAGCAGAGGAATGGAACTTCCCTACCACTTCAAACGCTGATAAGCTTCTCTGCCACCGCAGATTGGAACAGAACAGGCCAGCGGAGATTTATTTTATATATAGCGAAGATTCAAGAATTGATACAAGCAATACAGGCATAGAATAGAGCAGAAGGAGGATGTATATGGAACAGCATATCTATACGTGGGAAGAAATGGATGCTATGCGGAATGTAGACATCCGGACAGTGGCCCCAGAAACCTTGTGGGATATTCAAGATGTTAAAATCAACATGGATTTGTCCAAGCAGGAAAGAATTTTGGACTTTATTCATCAGATCGGGAATCCTTATTGCTTCCGCCATAGAAAGTATATCGTGAAGGTCAGCTTTACCGATACAGATGTGACATTGGAAGAAAGAATGCTTGGTTACATACGCTCAAAATGCAAATAGAAAAAATATGTGGAATGCTCTAGACAGGGGATCTATATTGTGATAGTATTATAAAAGAAGTAGAAATGCACCTTATGCTCCCCTAATTGCTAGAGTTTTTCTGATTAGATCTTGACAGTTAGGAGAGTACATCATGAATCATGTCGCGGAAAAGGTATGGAATACCTGCGGCTATGTCCGTCTAAGCCGTGAAGATGGCGATAAAGCGGAAAGCAACAGCATCACGGGACAGAAACAACTGATCCGTGAGTTTTTGTCGCGCAATCCTGACTTACAGGAGTGCGGCATGAAAGTGGACGACGGTTATACGGGTTCTAATTTTAACCGGCCAGCTTTTCAGGAAATGATGGCTGATGTCAAAGCCGGAAAAATTAACTGCATAGTTGTCAAGGATCTCTCACGCTTCGGCAGAGAGTATCTGGACGCGGGGGAATACATTGAGCGTATTTTCCCCTTTCTCGGCGTTCGGTTTATTGCAATTAACGACAATTATGACAGCTTACATAGTAATATAGAATCCGATCACCTGATTGTCCCGTTCAAAAATTTGATAAACGATGCTTATTGTCGGGATACATCAAAAAAAATTCGGAGCCAGCTTGAAATCAAACGTAAACGCGGTGATTTCATTGGCTCTTTTGCTGTTTTTGGATACAAGAAAGATCCAGAAAACTACCACCGTCTTATCATAGACGACTTTGCAGCGAATGTAGTACGGGACATTTTCAGTTGGAAATTAGAGGGTATCAGCACTGGGGACATTGCAAAAAAGCTGAATACTTCCGGCGTTCCAACACCTATGGACTATAAACAGTCCCAGGGCCTAAATTACTCGACAACATTCCGTGTTAAAGAAAGATCTTCCTGGAGCGCCGGAACGGTACTGCGAATATTGAAAAATCCAATCTATATCGGCGTATTAGAACAGGGAAAAGTCACTACACCCTCGCATAAAATCAAACGGCTGGTCAACAAACCTCGTGAAGACTGGGTTATTGTTGAGAACTGTCACGAACCAATCATTGATCGTTATGATTTCGAGAACATCCAGAAGGTACTTGCTCTGGATACACGAACCAGCGTCAGCGGTAAGGCAGTAGAATTATTCTCTGGAATGGTCTACTGTGGAGAGTGCGGTGGTGCGATGATTCGCAAAACATCTTATACTGCAAAGAAAAAGTACATCTATTATGTCTGTGCTACTCACAAGAATCAAAAGACCTGTTATACTCACAGCCTGCGTGATCAGGCTCTTTATGATATCGTACTGGGTGTGTTAAAAAAGCACATTCAAGATGTGATCGATCTCTTTGCTCTTATGAACTTAATCGACACAGCACAGTTACAGCAAGCGAATATCCAAAAAATAAAGGAACGGCTGGATAAAAAGCATGAAGAAATTGAACGCTATCAAGAGCTTTTACGTTCTCTTTATGAAAGCCTGAACGATGGTTTAATTGACCAAAATGAGTATCTGGAATTGAAAGAAACCTATAGAGCGCAACGAAACGAGGCGGAAGAACGGGCGGAAGTCATCCGCCAGCAGATGGAACAGGGCTTGGAAACACAAGACCTTGGTTGGGTAGAAAAATTCCGCAAACATCAAAATATCGAATCTCTTGACCGCAACATTGTTGTATCATTGATCGAACGTATTTTTATTTACCGCCAACATCGTGTAGAAGTTGTTTTTAACTGGCATAATGAATTTCATCACCAGATGGATTTACTTCAACAGGCCCAAACAGTGCTTCCCGAAAGGGGGCCTGTGTAATATGGCACGGACAAAGCGCAAAGTTAATCCTCTCCAGCCGGTTATTACTACAAAAGCTCAAAAACAGCGTATCTATCAAACAGGCGCGTATATCCGTTTATCTGTGGAAGACAGCGGCAAACCTGGTACAGATACAATTACTATGCAGCAGGAACTTGTCTTGAACTATATCAACGGACAGACGGATATGGAACTTGTTGATGTGTATTGGGATAACGGACAGACTGGGACAAATTTTGACCGGCCCGCATTTGAGAGATTGATGGAGGACGTGCGAAACGGAAAGATCAATTGTATTGTTGTCAAAGATTTGTCTCGGTTTGGCCGCAATTACAAAGAAACCGGCAATTATTTGGAACGTATTTTCCCTTATCTGGATATCCGTTTTGTGGCAGTCACCGATCATTTTGACACGCTGACCGCTGAGCATTCCGAAGCTGGCTACATCATTCCTCTGAAAAATATCTTGAATGAGCTTTATAGCTGGGATTTATCCCAAAAATCCAATTCAGCCCTATTAGCCAAACGACAACGGGGAGAATTTGTTGGAGCAACAGCGCCATACGGCTATCGAAAGTGTGCTGACAATCACAATCGTTTAGAGCCAAACGCGGAAACTGCCCCAGTGGTACAAATGATATTTCAATGGAGACTTTCCGGTATTAGCTATAGTCAGATCGCCCGGAAACTGAACGAACAGAATATTCCTGCTCCAGCACGATATCGCTATTTGCATGGAGAAGCAAAATCAGAGAAGTACGCAAAAGTGGTTTGGAAACCTTCTACCATTAAACAGATACTTTTTCATGAAGCGTACATTGGTCATATGATACAGGGACGTGTCAAAATGAACTTGGCAACAGGATACAAATCACGTCGCGTTCCAAAGTCAGAATGGATCATTGTGCATAATACCCATCCGGCGATTATTGATGAAAAGACATTTCATATTGTTCAGGAAATGGCTGAAGCCTGCCGCGCTGCACATAAAGAACGTCTGGGGAAATTTGGTCATTTAGGCACGATACCCAATTTTTTTAAGGGCTTGATTTTCTGTGCAGACTGCAAATGCCTGATGATACGATATAAGAATGTTTCCCCAAAATGTGGACACCGGTACTATACGTATATCTGCCGTACTCATTCTGAAAATCCTAACGATTGTCCCAAAAAGCATTTGTATGAAACAAAGTTGAAAGAAATTCTTTGGGACCTTCTTCAATGTGAAATCCAGCGGTCATGTAATATGGAAAGGCTTGTACAGCAGTATGACCAATCCACTGGTGCAATGATCCGCAAAAATCATTTGGATAAAGTCACCGCCACACAACAAACTATTGAAAAAGCAAAAGCTCTGTATACTAACCTGTTTCAAAGCTATCAAGACAACCTAATGACAGAACAGGAATATACAGAAATGCGCGAGTATTACTGTACAGAAATAAAACAGGCACAGATACGGTTGACCGAGCTGGAAGAAGAGCGTCAAGCTCAGGAGGATCAGATTACTCACAATCCATGGTTAATTGCCTACAATGGTTTTCAAACGGAAACTGAGCTGACGGAGAATATGGTACATACGTTAATTGAGCGTGTGGAGGTTGCCGTAGACGGTCATATTCATGTTACCCTGCGATATCAAGATGAATATCGTGCGCTTGTTCAGCTTGTAAGAGGAGCAAATGAGTCTGAGGCGGTGTCAACATGAGTGCTTATACAATCGCTAAATATCTGCGTCTTTCCTTAGAAGATTTAGATGTAGGAAGTCCCCAGAAGCAGGAATCCAACAGTATCACCAATCAAAGAAATTTGTTGGATGACTATATCAGCCATATTCCGGAGTTTTCGGGGGCAAAAATAATTGAGTTTTGCGATGATGGATGGAGCGGCAAAAATTTTGAGCGGCCAGCCGTCAAGGATATGCTTCAGCAGGCCCAGCAGCGAAAAATCCAATGTATCATTGTGAAGGATATGTCTCGGTTTGGGCGAGACTATCTAATTGTGGGGAATTACATTTCTTGTGTGTTTCCCTTTTTGGGCATTCGGTTTATTGCAGTAAATGATGGTGTTGACAGTATCCGTCCAGGGGATACTGACCGTCTGGATACTGCTTTCAAAACCCTATTATATGATTTCTACAGTCGTGAATTATCCAAGAAAGAACGAATTTCACAGCAGCAGCGTGCGCAACGAGGTGAATATCTGTGTACATATGCACCTTATGGCTACATCAAAAACCCGGACAAAAAAAATCATCTGATAATTGATCCTCCAGCCGCTGAAGTTGTACATCGAATCTTTCAAATGATAGCAAACGGATACAGCACTGCACAGACAGCAAAAATTCTGAACCAAGAATGTATTCCTACTCCCATGTGCCATAAACAGGCGGCAGGATATAAAATATCCGGTTGGCAAAAAGTACAGGAAAGAAACTTTTGGACTTACGATACTGTCATAAGAATTATTCGGAATGAGTGCTATCTTGGAAAAGCAATATATGGTAAGCGATTCCATGATACCATAGGTCAAAAACATAGTATAAAGGTTAGTAAAAAGGACTGGATTATGGTATCAGATGCTCATGAAAGAATCGTAACACAAGAGGAGTTTGACCGTGCTCAAGCCGCTATTAGGATATTTGCAGATCGAGATAATAGAAAGTCTCTAGTAAACCGGAAAATCCGCTGTGGTGTTTGTGGTCATTCAATGATTCTAGTCGCCACAAAGCATCCTTACTATTACTGCCGGACGTCCCGTGTAACAGATTCGTTTACCTGTAACAGTTGTGACCGGATCTCAGAGCAAGAACTTTTTGATATCCTATTGGATAGTCTCCGAAAACAGGCAGCGGCGGCTATAGAACTGAAACGTATCTGGGACGAACATCAAGCACAGGTAAAAAGAGATATTGACAATATGCAAAAAAGCCTGTCCAGGCTGCAAGAATCTCTTAATCAGCAAAAACGGCAGGCTGCCAAACTGTATGAAAAGTTTAGCTTAGGCAAGATCAGCAAAGACGCATATCTGGATATGAAAGCATCTATCAGCAAGCAGAGAGACAGAACTGCTTCAGAGATGCGTGAATTAGAAGCCGCGTTAGGAAATATCGGGGTAAACGGCAGTCTAAGAAATCAATTTGTCTCCAGCTTTGAAAAATATGCAGAAGTCCATGAAATTACACAAGAGATTATGGAAGATTTATTAAAAGAGGCTATCATTTATCCGAATGGACGGATAGAAGCCGTCTGGAATTATTGCGAAGAATTTAATAGAATGGTTTTTGATGTGACTCCAAAGCCGTTGGAATAAAATTTTCCTCTTTTTTTCGGTTCGTACTTGACACGGGCATATGGCAGCTATGTAGGATATGCGTCAGCGGATTACATCCGTTAGAGCTGTGCGGTTTTGGATAAAAACATACAGAAGGCGGAGAATCGCAGGGTTCTCCGCCTTCCGCGTGGTTGAAAAGGAAACGGTCAAAGCTGATTCAGGTGCCGCAGCAGTACGCTGGAGATATTCTCGCAGGACGCCTGGATCTGGACAGCGCCGATATTCTGGGCGACCATTGGCATACCGTAAACGACGCAGGACTCCTTGTCCTGACCAATGGTGTACGCGCCTTTCTGCCGCATTTGCAGCAAGCCTTCCGCGCCGTCGCGGCCCATGCCGGTCATGATGATGCCGACCATTTTGCAGCGGACCTGATCGGCCATGGAGAAGAACAGGGCGTCCACGGAGGGGCGGTGGCCGCTGACCTTCTGGCCCTGCATACAGGACACGGTATACCGGCTGCCGCTGCGCACGATACGCATCTGGTAGTCGGCGGGGGCCAGCAGGGCCAACCCGCGCCGCACCTCGTCGCCGTGTTTGGCCTCGCGCACCTCCATTTGGCACAACCGGTTCAGGCGTTCTGCATACATCTGGGTAAAGCCCGTAGGCATATGCTGTACGATCAGCATACCGGGGATATCGGCCGGCAGGCGTTTGAGGACCTCCAGCGTTGCCTCGGTGCCGCCGGTAGAGGCGCCCAGGCCGATAATCACCTGATCCCGCGGGAGTGCGCCCAGCAGGGGCGCGGCCGACATACCGCCGGGCTGTGTAAGGGCGGCGGGGGAGCTTCTGATTTTGGCGCCGGCGGCGGAGATGACCTTTAAGGTCAGGCTTTTGATAAACTCCTCGTTTTTACCGGGCTCCGGCTTGCGCACGAAGTCCACCGCCCCGGCGGACAGTGCGTCAAAGACGCGCAGGTTCAGCGCGGAGACCAGGATCACGGGCATTTTATACTTAGGCAGCAGTTTTTTCAGGAACTCAATGCCGCTCATACCCGGCATTTCGACGTCGCAGGAGATGACGTCCGGCCGCATCTGCGGGATTTTCGCCATGGCGTCCTGCGCGTTGAACGCAGTGCCCACGACTTCAATCCGGGGGCTGCGGGAGAGCCCATCCACAATGAGCTTCCGCGCCAGCAGGGAATCGTCTATCACCATTACACGGATTTTTTTATTGGCAGGCCACATATCAGCCGCCCTCCTTATTGATTACAAAGTATTTCCACACTCTCTATTTTCTCTTCTGGAACGTGGAGGGGGCCACTGTTGCATAGGGGTTTGTCTTGCCCAGATTTTCCGAGTGACTGATCATCAGGTATCCCCCAGGGACGGTGGCGTCATAGAACCGGCGCACCAAAGCGTCTTTAGTGGGCTGGTCGAAATAGATCATAACATTCCGGCAGAAAATAACGTCAAATTTCAGGCGGAACCGGATCGGGTCCATCAGGTTGAAGGTCTGGAAGATCACATTATTTTTGATCTCCGGCGCAACGGCGAACTGGGTAGTGCCCTTGATGGGGGTAAAGTACCGGGTGCGCCAGTGTCTGGGGATGGTATCCGGCAGTTCATAGACGCCCTTTTTGGCAGTGGCGAGGGCCTTCTGCGAGATATCGGTAGCCAGTACGCGGGTATCCCACTGGGACGCCTGTGTACCGAGAAATTCTTTGATATAGATGGAGATATTATACGGCTCCTCGCCGCTGGAGCATCCGGCGCTCCAGATCGCCATAACGCGGTCGCGCTGGTGGCGGCGGACCAGCTCTGGCAGGACCGTCTTGGCAAAGAAGTCGAAGTGTTCCGTCTCCCGCATGAAGAAGGTATAGTTAGTGGTCAGGCGGTTGAGGACCGCCTCCATATCCGCCGGGTTTTTCTCCTTCAGCAGCGCTTTGATAAAAGGGGTGAAATCGTTGTACCCCTTCTGCATCACCAGAGAAGACAAACGGCTGGTGACGAGCTGACGCTTTTGGGTCAGGTTAATGCCATATTGTTGATGAATAAAGGCAGTCAGCTTTCTAAAATCATCATCGCTGATCGTAGTCAAAGGCACAATGGGTTCATTCCTTTCATCTTAATCTCTCTGAAAAAAGCTTTCATCCTGAACCGGGCAGGGGATCTGGGTACGGAGGGATTGAAAGCGGGGGGAAATTTACGGGAAATCAACCGTGCAGGAGGAGGTCGCAGTCCAGAATGAGCATTGTGCCGCCGGTAGGGAGGGAGCACATGCCGGAGACCAGCTTCTGGGTACTCTGCTGGGTGGGGACGGGCAGGATGGACCCCTTTGCCACGTCCACCATTTTTTCCACGCCGTCCACAAGGATACTGATCTCCTCGTTGTCCACGTTCACGACCATGATGCAGGAGTCCTCCTGGGGCATTTTGCCCAGACGCAGGCGCAGGTCGATAACGGGGATGATCTGGCCGCGCAGGTTAATGACGCCGCGCACGTATCCCGGCACGCAGGGGAGGGGGGTAATGGTGTGGTCGGTGATGATTTCCACCACCTGTCCGGCGTCGAGGCCGTAGCGCAGGCCGTCGGACAGGCAGATGAGGTATTTGGTGGTCTGGCCCTCCAGGGACGCGGTATTATCAGGCTGTTTGGACTGGGCGTTGGCGTCCAAAAGCACATTTTGCTCTGTGGTTCTCATAAAAAACTCTCCCTTCTGTCCGGCCCTCAATAGGAGCCGTGGGCCGCGTTGTACAGGTTCCCCATATCCAGGATGATGCTGATGCTGCCGTCGCCCAGGATGCTGCAGCCGGAGATGCCGTAGTTTTTGACATGGAAGCTGTTGACATAGGCGGGCAGGGGCTTGACGACGATCTGCTGTTCGCCCAGCAGCTCATCGACAAACAGGCAGAAGGAGCGTTCGCCGGCTTCGACCCAGATCATGATCCCCTCCTCCACGTTGTCGCGGCCTTCGGACATCTGGAAAACGTCCTTGGCGCGGATGACGGGATAGTAGTTGTCGCGGATCTTCATCATCTCGCCGCGGGCGGGGTCGTAAACGATCTGGTCGGCGGTGACCTTGATGCTGGAGAGGATGCTGTTGATGGGGATGGTGAACAGGGACGGGCCTACGGAGACTTCCATGCCGTCCATAATCGCCATGGTCAGGGGGATTTTAAGGGTCGTTGTCATGCCCTGTCCCAGCTCA
>CAMWSZ010000079.1 GCA_947177005.1 uncultured Clostridia bacterium
CCATGCCACCCCCACCATCGGCTGGATGAACGACCCCAACGGTTTTTCCATTTACAAAGGCGAGTATCATTTGTTCTATCAGTACCACCCCTATTCCTGCGAGTGGGGTCCCATGCACTGGGGCCACCTGAAAACAACGGATTTTATCCGCTGGGAGCGTCTGCCCGCGGCGCTGGCCCCGGACCAGGAGGAATACGACGTCAACGGCTGCTTTTCCGGCGGCGCACTGGAGCTGCCCGACGGACGCCAGCTGCTGATGTATACCGGCGTGCGGCGGCTCCGGGCAGAGGACGGCGGTTTGCATGAGATACAGACCCAGTGCGTTGCCATTGGCAATGGCTTGGACTATGAAAAATATGACGGCAATCCGGTCCTGGCGGCGGGGGACCTGCCTGAGGGCGGCAGTGCGCTGGACTTCCGCGACCCGAAAATCTGGCGCGACGCCAATGGCTCCTATCTGGCCGCTGTCGGCAACCGTACCGGAGATACCAGCGGCGCGGTCCTGCTCTTCCGCAGTCCCGATGGGCTGGACTGGTCCCTGGAGCGGGTCGTGGACTCCTGCCGCAACCAGTACGGCAAGATGTGGGAGTGCCCGGACTATTTCCCTCTGGACGGACGGCAGGTTTTGATCGTCAGCCCGCAGGAAATGACGCCTATCGGTTTGGAATTCCACGCGGGCAACGGAACGGTATGCCTAATCGGGGACGAAAAGGAGAATCAGTTTGTCCGGCAGAATGTTCAGGCCGTTGACTACGGCATTGACTTCTATGCGCCCCAAACCCTTCTGACCCCCGACGGACGGCGGGTCATGATCGGCTGGATGCAGAACTGGAACACAATCGCCGGAAAGCCGTATCAATGCCGCTGGTTCGGACAGATGAGCGTCCCCCGGGAGCTGTCCGTGAAAAACGGACGGCTGTATCAGCTCCCGGTCCGGGAGCTTGACAGCTACCGGGGACCTGCTACCGTCCACCGCAATATCCCTGTCAGCGGTGAGGTCAACCTGCCGGGGATTCAGGGACGAATGCTGGATATGACCGTCACCGTCCGGCCTATCGGCGCGGAGTCCTACCGCTGGTTCCGCATCCGCGTCGCCAAGGACGGGGAGCATGAGACCATTATCCGCTACCGGCCCGATCAGGGGACAGTCAAACTGGACCGCACACGCAGCGGCCTGCCCTACGATATCGTACATACCCGGAGCTTTCTGGTGAATTACCGCGGGGGAGAGATCAAACTGCGCATTGTTATGGACCGGTTCAGCGTGGAGGTATTCGTCAACGACGGCGAGCAGGCCGCCAGCGTAGTGATTTACACCCGGCAGGAGGCCGACGCCATTACGTTTGAGTGCGGCGGCTCCGTACTCATGGACGTTGAAAAATATGATCTGATTTTTAATGGGGAGGAATGAAAAGGGAATGGATGAGAAGCAAAAGCTACAGGAGCTGGAACGCCGGATTGAGAAATTAGAAGAGATGATGTCGTCATTTACCGCAGATTACAGCTGCCGGCTAGAGGATGCCGTCTGCCTGATAGAAGATGTTCAATGTCAGTTAGACGATGTCCAGTGCCAGTTAGATGATCTTGACGTGCAGATGGATGCAGGCGAAGAATGCAAATAATGAATCGGCAACTCTCTGTTTTTGCATTTGAGAGTATCTCCGATAGACCTGCGGGACGGTAAATGGTATCAGGAGGTGGGATCGAACAGACTTGACGTGTACCAAAAAATATTTTATGTGTAAAGGAGAGGACCATGAATTTGAAGAAAAAATCAAGGACCATAGCACGGCTTCTCGCGCTGGTCCTGACTGCCGCGCTCTTAGTAAGCGGTGCGCCCACAGCCCTGGCGGCGGATGGGCTGACGGATTTCACCGAGACGGATACCGTCCATGTGGACAAAACAGCGGGGACCGTCACAGTCGGCAACACCCACGGCGACCATTTTGCCGTCTATGAGGGTCAGGAGCAGAAGACAAACGACTTCCTCCTGGAGGCTGACGTGGACCTCGTCAGCGGCGGCTACGATGCCAATAAGGAATCCCGCTGCGCCGGTCTGATTTTTGGCGTAGCCAGCAAAAATATGCCCGGGCGGCAGTGGCGCTGCGTCAACATCGACGCGGGCCGGACGGTCAACGATGACGGCAGCGTCCGTGGAGACGGCTTCCGCGCTTTCGGTCCCGGCATCGTGGAGACCACCACAGGCGGCGAACTGACAGGAATTGACGTGAACAAGACCCTGCATTTTAAGCTGGATATGAAGGCCAGCGGAGAATTTACTTATACCTTTGGGAATACCGGCGCGGATATGCGCACCATTACCGCCTCCGTTGACGGCTGGACCGGCGGTTATGTGGGCATCATGTCCTTCTGCACGGAAGCAAAGTTCTCCAATATCCAGTTTGAGGACCGTACCGACCGCAGTGCGGCGGATTCTGCCGCCAGCAAAGTCGCCGTGGGGGACGCTTACTCCTCCAATCTGGGCGATCTGACCGCCTGCGGCGGAACTTGGGAAGTCCGGGAAGACGGCCTGTACAGCAACGCAGTTGGACAGGGCAATTCCTGGGCATTCTCTCAGACAACAGGAGCTAATTTTGTTTTCTCCACAGATGTAACGTTTCTCCAAGATGCCGGTGCGGCAACTCTGCTGTTCCGCAGCACCAGCAGCGAAAATTGGGATAACTGCTACGCGGTGAATCTGGACGGCGCCTCCCATGCCGGTAAAATGTGGCGGCAGGAAGAGGGCGTGGACCTCCAGCTCATCGACGCCAAGGAAATGCCGGAGGCGGATACTTACACCCTGACCGTTGTCGCCATTGACTCCTGGATGCAGTTCTATGTCAACGGCTCTCTGGTGGGCGCAACCGCTGACTATACCCTCTCCCCCGGCAACAAGGGCCAGAATACCCACTATAAAGAGGGTTATTTCGGCCTGTTGAACTGGAACGGTGAAATGGTCTTCCAGAACACAAAGTATACGGAAATTACGGACAGCTTTACGCCGCTGGTAAAAGATATTACCATCACATCCTCCGTGGGCAGCGTAGAAGCCAAGGCGCAGTTCCGGGACAAAGAGCCGATTACCATTCAGTATGTAGGCAATGACGCGGCCACGGTGGACGTAAACGTCACGCCTGTCAACAGCGGCGCAAAGGTTACTGTCCAGGGACCGGACGGCAAAACCTATGCCGGAGGCAAAAATATTCCTGTCTCTGTAGGCAAGAACTATATCACTACCACTGTCACCGTCACAAACCCGGACGGCACAGCGGCATACGCCACCTACCGCACCAACGTCCACCGCCGTCAGGCGGATGAGGTCTACTACAATGAGCCTTACCGCGGTCAATATCACTATTCCGTGAAAGACGGCTGGGCCAATGATCCCAACGGCATGGTCTATTATAACGGCGTATGGCACCTGTTCTATCAGTTCGACGACGATCCCCAGCACGGCAATCAGGTCCACTGGGCTCATGCCACCAGCACCGATTTGATTACTTGGGAAGAGCAGCCTATGGCCTTCTATCCGGACGCCCACGGCGCCATGTACTCCGGCTGTGCCGTTGCGGATACCGCAAACACTTCCGGTCTGTTCTCCGGCAGCAAGGGCGGTCTGGTAGCCATTATTACCTGCGACGGCAGCGGCGAACGCATTAAGGTGGCGTACAGCGAGGACGATGGCAAGACTTGGACCAAGCTGGATGAGATTGCCGTTGACTGCACCGAGGACCCCCTGAAGGTGAACGATTTCCGTGACCCGAAGGTCTTCCGCTGGGAGAACAAGTGGTTTATGGTGATTGCGGGAGGTCCCCTGCGGATCTATTCCTCTGACAATCTGCTGGACTGGACCTGTGAATCCACCTACTCCACGCTGCATACAGAATGCCCGGACCTGTATCCCGTCACCGCCAGCGACGGCACAGTCAAGTGGGTGCTCTCCCGCGGCGGACGCCTCTACAAAGTAGGGGATTTCAAACAGGTCAATGGTAAATGGACATTTGTCCCCGATGAAGCGTATGCGGATGTGGACAGCAACGGCATCATGAACTTTGGTCAGGACTCCTATGCCGCCATGACGTTCTATACGCAGGATTTCGGGACTGCCGCACGTCCGAACATTCCTGAAATCATTGAGATCAACTGGATGAACACCTGGAACGACGGTTACTGCACCAGAGTAGCTTCCACCATCAGCGAACAGACCGGCGTAAAACAGGAATTTAACGGCACCTTCAATCTGCTGCTGAAGCTGGGACTGGAGATGCAGGATGGCAAGTATGTACTGACACAGACCCCTATTGAACAGTATGAAACTTTGCGGGATACGGCGAATGCCGTAACGCTGACCGGTGAAAAAACGGGCACCACACCGCTGGGCTTCAGCGGCGGCTGCTACGAAATCGACGCCGTTTTTACCCCCGGTGCAGATACCGAAAAAGTCGGTTTTGAGCTCCGCAAGGGCAGTAACGAAACCACAAAAATCGTTTATGACCTGAAAACAGAGACAATTTCCATTGACCGCAGCAAATCCGGCATTCTCGTCAGCGATATATTCAAGACCCCGGACAGCCAAAAGGTGAAGCGAAACGCCGATGGCACGATTGATATGCGAATTTATGTGGACAGGGCCAGTGTGGAGGTATTTGCCAATGGCTTCACTGCTGCCGGTGCGGAACAGATCTTCCCGAAGGCTGACAGCCAAGACATTAGTCTAATTGTCGAGGGCGGTGCAGCGCAGGCGGACATTACTGTATACCCGATGAACAGCATCTGGAAAAACAATACCAGTGATGCAGCGCAGTCAGAACCGGATGATCCGGACAGCAGTCAAAATGTTTCCGGAGACGAGGTGGTAACACGCGGTATGCTGGCGCAGATCCTGTATGAGCAGGAATCCGCCTCTGGTGCTGCTGCGGCGAAGTTCCCTGACGTAACTGCCGGCAGCAGTAACGCTGCGGCAATTGCCTGGGCTTTCGAACAAAAGCTGATGACCGGTTATATGGACGGCAGTTTCCGTCCTGACCGCCCGGTCACACGCCAACAGTTGGCGGCAGTCCTTTACCGCTACGCGGAACAGAAGGGGTACGACATGAGTGCATCGGGTGATCTGACGTCCTTCTCCGATATGTCCTCTGTTTCTGCATGGGCTTTTGACTTTGTGAACTGGGCAGTTGGTGAAAATCTGCTTAAAGCGGAAAACGGGCAGATTTCTCCTGCCGGTACGGTCACTGCCGGTGAACTGGATGAAATTTTGGGTGCTGCAAGAACAGCAATAACAAATGCAGCGACTTGACTTGATGGCAGCATGAGAATTTATATTACTAAATGAGATAAATCAGAAAAGCCTTGTACCACAGTGGTACAGGGCTTTTCTGCATTCTTTATTAATGAAATGTTTCCCGTTCTATTTTACGATAAGGACATCTGCACTACGGCACCCACTGGCATTGCCGTAAATCCACATAGCCGTCTTTTCTGAATGGTACGCCCTCTTTCAGAAGCAGGTCCGTCTGTTCCGTCCAGCCGGGAACGATCCGTCCGGCATGATTGACCACCCGGTGACAGGGATACTCTCCATACTGATCCGACAAACTGAGAATCTTTCCAACTAAACGGGACTGCTTCTCCCGGCCAATCAATCGGGCAATCTGTCCATAAGTTGCCGCTTTTCCTTCCGGTATTTCTCCCACTACAGCAAGAACCTCATAAATCAATTTTTCATCTGTCATCTACAGTTCTCCTCAACCAATAGAAAAAGCCAGTACAAACAGCCTGCTTGTACTGGCTTTTGGTACGCCCGACTGGATTCGAACCAGCGGCCTTCAGAGTCGGAGTCTGACGCGCTATCCAACTGCGCTACGGGCGCATATATCATTCAGCTTCCGGACATCTCCCGGCAACAGGAATAGTATAGCAGAAAACTCTCCATTTGTAAAGTAATATTTTCAAAAATTGCCTGCAAAAAATTCGAGTCTGCGGACATACTACCAAAAACGCAGAGGAGCAAGAAAACGATGAAAAGGATTTTTAGCTTTTTGCTGGCAGCCTGTCTCCCGCCGGTTCTCGCCGGATGCACCGTTGCAGAGCCTGATTTGACGGGCTACGCATCTGGTCCGGCAGAGATCCCGGTGGAAATCCTGGGCGAACTGGATACCGATACCCGGCAGGCCCTCACCGGCGACCGGAAATATATCGCCCTGACCTTTGACGACGGTCCCCGTGCCGACACCACCGGGCGTCTTTTAGAGGGTCTTGCCCAACGCAATGCGGCCTGCACCTTTTTTATCATCGGGGAGCAGGTCCGCGGAAATGAGTATCTTCTTTGCCGCATGGCCTCCGACGGACACCAGATCGGCAGCCACACCTATTCCCATACACGTCTGACAACCGTGAGCAAAGAAAACATGGTAGAAGAAATTCACAAAACTGAGGTGGTCTTGAAGGAGGTTGCAGGCGACAAAACCTTCTGGCTCCGTCCGCCCTACGGACAGATTGACAGCACCCGCGCACAAGAAATCAAAACACCCATGATCTATTGGTCCGTTGATCCCCAGGACTGGAAGCTACTGAATACGGAAAAGGTAGTAGACGCAGTTGTGAGCACGGTACAGCCCGGCGACATCATTCTGCTGCACGACTTCTACTCCACCAGCGTTGACGCCGCCCTGCAAATCATAGATCAGCTTCAGCCGCAAGGCTTTGTGTTTGTTACAGTAGAGGAGCTGTTCCGTATTCAGGGGGTGGAACCTCAGCCCGGCGTTCTGTATGCTAATCCGTCCAAAATACGGCCTATCCCATAGAGCAATAGCAACAGCCCTGACGCTAATATGTCAGGGCTGTTCTATAGCGGCTCCAATCTCTTCAACCCTCCAACGCCGCAGCTTCACATCTACGACCTCAACGCCGCCCTGCCGCAGCTCTTCAATGTAGGTGTCCGTATCCTCGTAGATTACAACGTCCTGCGGTTCCAAGCAAAAGTGCCGGGTCAGGTCCTCCAGTTCCTGGACGATATTGCGTTTTTCGCTGAAATATATATCAGAAAAATACCTGTGCAAACCATGGTGCTCCATTACCGAAAAGGCGCGGCCGCAGTCCGCACTGGTCCAAACAAAACAGTTTTCAACTCCCTGTTTTCGGGCATAACGCAGAAGCCGGTGATTTACATAGGTTTTTTGCACGCAATAGAGGGTACGTTTATTCGTGATAATTTTCTGTATCTGTTCACCAGTTAAATGGCGGTACACCCTCCGTACTGTTTCGCGGGTAATCCTGTCCACTCCTCGAATCGGTTTCAGTCCTGCCTGCCGCAGGGCTGAATTGTAAGCGTCATTGTTGGCCTGATTGGTATACACCAGCGTATTATCCAAGTCAAAGATATGCTTCATGTCATGGCAGGTCCATTTTAATCTGTTCATCGGGGGGCATCAGCAATTTATTCTGCTCTGCCGCCAGTTCAGCAATCGAATTTTGCCAAAGTATCTTCACGTCGGGTTCGCTTCTTAAAATATCCTGGTTCAGCCCGAACAGTGATTTCCCGCTGTCCTCTTCCCGATTAAACATGACGTACCGTCTGATACGGTATTTTTTTGCCGATTCCATGGCATAACGGGAACCGCTGTCGCCTTCGCCCTTGCGGTGGCTGGCAATGAGGATTACGGCTTTGGAAAACATCGCCTGAAGGCGGTCGCGGTCGGTAAAGCGTTTGACCGACTCGTACTTGCTTGCAGGATCACCGGCGTATTCGGTGAGAAGCAGGCCGCCGCTGCGGACAATCTCTTCCGCCAGTCCGCGATTGGCAGCCGGATAGATTTTCCCAAGCTGTGTCGGCAGAACAGCGATTGTTTTTCCCCCGGCCTGCAAACAGGCGTCATGCGCCGCCGAGTCACATCCCTTTGCCAAACCGCTTACAATGTTCAGTCCGTGCAATACCAGCCGCTCAACGACTGTCTGCTCTCGTGACACAACCGATTCGTCTGGATCGATTGCGCCAATCACAGCCACGTTTTTGTTCAAGTCCTCCAGCAGCGATACATCGCCCCGGTAGAACAGCAGAAACGGCCTGTCCCCCATAGGAGCCATAGGATTGATGAATGGAAAGCTGCTGTCAAAGGCGCAAATCATGCCGTCAGCGCCGGGAATGGACAAACCGTCACGGAATTTTTCCGACAGTTCCTCCCATTTGTGCTCCTGGGCGGCGCGAGCCAGATCGCCTGCATCTGTGTAAGTCTTCCAAAATTGCGCATTGGTTATATGCAGGCGGCTTTTCATAAAATATGCCTGTAAAGCGGCCTCGGAGTACACCATACTCATAATTAGAGAGTCTCCTTCCTTTCACACAGTGGTATAGGAAAGCGTGAACAAAACAACTTTTTCAGCACCCGCATTGTAGAGTGCCTGAATACAGTCCTCATCAATATTGACGCCCGCCGTATAAATATCATCTACAAGTAAAATCGTTTTACCGCGAATGGCTTCTGTATCGATTTTGCATGTGTCTTTGGTGATGCCGGGATAGGGGTCTTTTCCGGTGTTGGCTTCTCTTTCCCCGTTTGAAGTAACACGTTCTACTGGTTTCCGAAAATGCGTCGTTTTAGTGCTGACAGTCCGTACTATAGCGCCGGTGCCGTCTGTTACATTTGAAAGCTGCCGGGCCGCCTCCGAAACCCCGTCCAGCAGGTACATCTGGTTTTTTGTATATGTATCAAACTCCTTTGCCCTGGGAACGCAGACCATTGTACAGCATGAGATTCCGGCATTCTTCATAACATAAGGAGTATGTTTTGTTAAAAGCTCTACAACTCTGTTTTTTGCCCTGCGCAAATTATCGACGGATTCGCTGTTAAATGTATTTTTCAGTGTCAATATAAACTCCGGATTGCCCGGCACACCATATCGCAGATAGTTCAAAATAAAATAGCAGTCAGTTTTTCTTTTCAGGTAGCTGTTTACCGGCAGGGTGAATTTTCTTAATTTTTCCGGATTCTCGTTCATTTCCATATCCTCCCCAATGTTGCGTTCTGTTTCTGTAAATGTCATATATTTATATAGAAAAAGTCTCAAAGCATAGGGACTTTGAGACTTTTTGCTGTATATGGTATAATCAGGCCAGACGCGCTGTGCTGACCTTAACGCCGGGTCCCATAGTGGAGGCGGTCACGCAGCTGCGGATATACTGACCCTTTGCGGCAGCGGGCTTCGCCTTGATAATTGCGCCGATCAAAGTGTTGAAGTTGTCGTTCAGCTTGTCAGCACCAAAGGACACCTTGCCGATAGGGCAGTGGATGATATTGGTCTTATCCAGACGGTACTCAATCTTACCGGCTTTGACCTCCTGCACGGCCTTTGCTACATCAGGAGTGACAGTACCGGCTTTTGGGGACGGCATCAGGCCCTTGGGGCCGAGCAGCTTACCAAGACGGCCCACAACGCCCATCATATCGGGGCTGGCGACGACAACGTCGAAATCGAACCAGTTTTCCTTCTGGATTTTTTCGACCATATCCATATCGCCTACGAAATCGGCTCCGGCCTCACGGGCTGCGTCAGCCTTGTCGCCCTTGGCGAACACCAGCACCCGGCGGGTTTTGCCGGTTCCGTGGGGCAGGACGATAGCGCCGCGGACCTGCTGGTCGGCGTGGCGGGAGTCAACGCCCAGGCGGACATGCAGCTCTACGGTCTCGTCGAACTTGGCGGAAGCGGTCTTGCACACCAGCTCAAAAGCGTCCTTGGATTCATACAGAGCGGTTCTGTCGATCTGCTTGGCGCTGTTCTGATATTTCTTTCCTCTAAACATCTTTCACGCCCTCCTT
>CAMWSZ010000080.1 GCA_947177005.1 uncultured Clostridia bacterium
GTGCTCACCGGGGCCGCGGCTACCGGCATTACCCGTGTGATCCCGTCCTTGACGATCAGGAACGCCACCGGGTCGATCTTCACGCCTGCGCCGATGCCCGTACCCATATTGGGGTCCGAATCGGCTGTTTTGCTGTCCTTTTTGTTGAAGGTGAACGATGTACCGCCGCCGCCAAAAGCGAAGCTGACCCGGGAAATCGGAATCAGCGTCACGCCGTCGGGCGTCTGAATGGGCTGGCCGACGATCGTATTGGTGTCAGCCATTTCCCGCACCTTCGCCATACTCTCCTGAATCAACTCGCTGATTTGATTTTTTTTCTCCATAACAGGTATCTCCTTTCAATGGGCCTTTCTCACTCAGGCGGCCTCACCTGTTGTTTCAACCTTCTTTTCCTCCTTGGGAGGCGGCGTTGCCAGCTTCCGGAACCCCAGGAACCACCTTACCAGACCCGCGCCCGCGCAGACACCGGTGACCAGCGCGTCCCAAGGCCGGATAGAGATGCCTGCGTCAACGGCGAACTGCATTTGATCCCCCGCGAAATCGGGGTACAGATTGATCTCCTGTTCCCGGATGCGCAGGGCCCGCTGGAGCACCGGCAGTCCGGCGCTCAAAGCCGTGGCCAGGCGTCCGTACAGGACTGCCGTGTCCACCGGGTCCGTCCCGGCAATCAGCACGTCCACATGAAGCGGCGTTACGACAATCCGGTGGCCCACGCGCTTCAGGGCGCGGCCCAGAATGGGCGGCAGTTTCTCAATCGTATAAAAAATCTGTTCCCGATTGATTTTTGCCTTTGTTTTTTTCTTCCCGTCTTTCTTTTTCTTTTTTTTAGGTTTTTTCTTCTTTTTTTCCGGCTTCTCCGGTTTTTTTAAGGGAAACAGCAGGATATTCAGCGGGCCGTATCGAAGCCGTGCCTCCAATTCTCCCTGCTGGTATGAAACCCGCGCCCTCACCGGCGTCAGCAGGATCACCGCCAGAATCAGAAGGATACTGCACAATATAATGGTCACACGTTCCCGCCTCCTTTCAGAAAACCTGCGGATTATGTCAGCTCTCTCTCGTCTTCCAGACGCAGCTGTCCTCCCTCCTCCATACCCGGCAGCGGAGGCAGTTCCTCCAGGGACCCCAGATGAAAGGTTCTGAGAAAATGCTCTGTGGTCCGATAGAGCCGGGGGCGCCCCGGCTGTTCCTTCAGCCGTCCGCAGACCTCAATGAGCTTCCGGTCTGCCAGCAGCCCCACGGTATAGGAGCTGTCCACGCCACGCACCTGATCCACATAGGCCCTTGTGGTGGGCTGATAGTAGGCAATGATTGCCAGCACCTCCAATGCCGGCTGGCTAAGCTTGGCGGGCTTGCGCACCTCGAAGGCACGCCGGATCACATCCGCGTGTTCCGGCGCAGAACAAAGCTGCCAGGCGTCGTCCATATGGATCAGCCGGATACCCCGGCGTTCAAAGGCGTAGTAGTCGTGGAGCTTCTCCAGCAGTGTTGCCGCCGACGCCCGGTCCAGCTCCAGCGCCATACAGATGCGCTCGATCTGTACCGGCTCCCCGGCGGCGAAGAGAATGCCCTCCAGTGCCGCCTCCAGTTCTTTCATTTCCCGTGCCATACCGCGTTCCTTTCCTGACAGTATATGCGGAGTCATTTCAATAGTGATTGAACAAAATATTTCTTTTGTTCTATAGTTGCAGTTTATCCAGGCTCTCTCCTGTGGCGGTCACCGTACACTCGCTCTCGCTGCCTGTAAGACAGATAATCCGCGCCTTGCACAGCTCCAGCACCGCCAAGAACGTAGCTACGATCTCGCTGCGGCTCCCGCTCCCCCGGAACAGCAGCCGGAAGCTGCCTACGCCCTGCCGCAGCAGGCGCATGATATCCCGCGCCTTTGCCTCCACGGGATACGGCTCCTGCCGGACGATCTCCGAAAAATTGCTCAAAGGTGGCGGGGTACGCCGGTCGCCGCGGTCGTTGATCTCCCGCCACGCCGCCAGCAGCTCCGACGGCCTGTGGCTGTACTGGTATACCTTCCCGCCCCGTTCCATTGGCTCCGGGTTTTTGACCATAATATTGCGGCCAAACTCCCCCATCTGCCCGAAACGGCCGGTAATATACTTGATTTTTTCGTAATTTTCACTGCTGCGGCGTTCCTCCAGGGCCTTGACCAGCTGTTCCATTTCGCTCTGCGCCTCTGCGTCCTCAAGGGACAGCAGCATCCGCGTTTTGATGAACATCAGCTGGGCCGCCATAGCCACAAATTCGCTGGCAACCTCCAGATCCATTTGCTGCCGCAGGTCCAGATAGGCCAGATATTGTTCCAGAATCAGAGCGATAGGAATGTCCTGGATCTCGATTTTATTTTTGCTCAGCAGGAACAGGATCAGATCCAGCGGTCCCTCGAAATCCGTCATGCCCTCCCGGCTGTGTACCACCTGCTCCAGTTTATAGACCGGTCCATCCATTCCTCCGCCTCCGTTATCAGAAAAATAATCCTGCCATCCACTGGTAGACGAAATAAATCGCGTCAGAGAGATACTGTCCCCCCACATCCAGCCATACCAGCAGCAGAAGCAGCGCCATGCCGAAACGCTCATAGCGCATCAGCGTCAGATACGCCCGCTCAGGCAGCAGTGCGAAGAGCACTTTAGAACCGTCCAGCGGCGGGATCGGGACCAGATTGAACAAGCCCAGGCCGATGCTCAGCAGCGCTGTAGTCAGCAGAAAGGAGAACAGCCAAAGCACAAAAGCGCCGGGCGATGCCGGTGCGCAGACGGCAATCACATGGGCCAGAAACAGCATCAGCAGCGCCAGCAGGAAATTTGATGCCGGTCCTGCCAGGGCGGTGGCCGCCATTCCCAGTTTGGGGCGTTTGAAATACCGCATATCCACCGGCACCGGTTTCGCCCAGCCGAACCCGCAGGCCAGCATGGAAAACAGTCCCAGCCAGTCAATATGGTGGAGGGGATTGAAGCTGAGGCGGCGCATTTTTTTCGCAGTTGGGTCGCCCATTGCGTATGCGGTCAGACCGTGGCAGGTCTCGTGTACGGTCAGGCACAGCAGCACGCCCAGCACACGCTGGAGAGCGGACAGAAGTCCGCTCCAATTGAATTGTTCCCAGAAGACTTTCAGGTATCCCAGCATATCGTCACCTACAAAAGGGCCGCAGCCCGGTATTGCTGGAGTTTAGTATAGCAGATTTTCCCGACGATTACAAGCGTCCGGAAACGGGTGCCGGTGCAAAATTTCTCCTTCATCCCTCCAACTAAACCTTTGCTGTAAGAACAGCTTTAGATACCCAGTATACGGGAGTTTCCACGCGAAAGTCAAGTATTTCTCCAAAATTTCCTGAAAAGCACTTTGGCTTCCCTCCCAAGAGCCTCTTTTTCTCTTTCAGGGGTCTGCTCCATGAAAATTTTTCTGCCCGTTTTCCCGGGAAATGAACTTGCAGCGTAGGCAAGATTGTTTTGTCCGCTTGACTATACCCGTCTCTAAGTATATAATAATGCCGAACATTGAGTAAAACGGAGTGTAAGCCTCATGGGGAGTAGTAGAATGAAAGCGAATTGGTTCCTCAAAATGATATTTCAGGAAGAAGAGATACAGCGGCCTCAAGTTGTCAGCGTTTCCAAAAATACCCC
Organism: uncultured Clostridia bacterium; assembly: GCA_947177005.1. GTDB lineage: Bacteria > Bacillota > Clostridia > Oscillospirales > Oscillospiraceae > Pelethomonas. Next base: position 3,633 of record CAMWSZ010000080.1, read on the forward strand.
GTCAAAAATACGGGCCGCACGCTCTCTGCAAAATGAATTAACCCAGAGTTTCCAGTCTCGGGAATCCCTCTTTCTGAAACAAGGGAAAATTCTCGCAAATTATGAGGACGATTTTGAAGGCCAGTGTACTGTCCAGCGGTATTATCCCACCTATCAGGATTTGTCGGATCAGGAGCTCCGCGCCTATTTCTCCTGGCGGACAAAGCTGCGCAGGGGAAATATGGAAAAAACATCCCTGGCCTTTGCGTTCCTATATATATATGAGCTGATCAATCAAATCGGTGTTGCAGATCCCGAGGAGGGATACCAAAAGCTGAAAGCGTTCGAAAGCGAATATGGACAGCTTGATGGTAAAATTCTCCCATATCTCAAGACATGGATTCCCAATTACGCCGTGTACTATGGCCTGAATCCTTCCCTTCTGCTCGACGATCCACAAGTGGTTTTTAACCGGAGCATCACGATACTGGAGCAAATCCACAGGCAGGAGCCTGATAAAATCATGGAAGCCGTGAAGCTGCTCGCTCCCAACTGGCTGGAGCGGTCCAGATTCTACAAGGCCCACCCGGAAGATATGGACAGCATAATTGTTCAGGTTTTGCGGCGGGTTTCGGCACATTATACCGCCCGATGCAAGAAAACAATGGTGGATCAGTATTTTGGCCCATATGGACAGTATTATATCCGCCTTTTCGAATCCGCCGTCTTCTGCGACCCGCTGAAACGAAAGGACTATGAATATACTGTAGATGAGCAATGCGCCTATATATGTAAAAATGGCGGCTGGTATGTCCAAAAGCGGCCCGGTCCTCCGCAAAGCAGGCAGAAATTTGAGGACTTGCTGAAAGCCATTGACTCCATTATGCGTCAGGAATATGGATACAGATATCCGGTCAAATCCAAAGTGAAAACAAAATGGATCGTCCAGACGATTGAGGAGGAAACGCGAACGCTCCTTGCCGCCAAAAAGGCCGCCGAAAGCAACAAGGTTTCAATTGATTTTTCGCAGCTTAAAAAAATTCGCAAAGATGCCGCCGTTACACAGGAGAAGCTGATTGTGGAAGAGGAAACGGACCAGCCGGATGAGGCCGCATCACAGACGGTTACTGCGCCGCCCCTGCCGGAGGAGGACCCCTCTGTCCCGTCAGATCTTCCGCTCAATCAAGAAGAGTACCGTCTTTTGCAGTGCCTGCTGTATGGCGGCAGCACCGGTTGGGTGCAGGCGGAGGGATATCTGCTATCTGTTCTGGCAGACGGTATCAACGAAAAACTATATGATGTATTCCAGGATTCCGTTTTGGACGACTCTCCCCGGCTGATTGAGGATTATATTGACGATTTAAAGGAGATGATAACTCCATGAAAATTCCAAGACGAATTGCGCAGACCCTGATTAACTCCCTGAAAGGCGGCGTTGTACCGCGGGTCGGGCTCCCGTATGTCACCGTCGGGCGGAAGGCGGAAATTGATGCTCTCTTGCAGGATGTAGATATTATTGCAGAGGGCGGGGCGTCTTTTCGCTTTATTGTAGGCCGGTACGGCAGCGGCAAAAGCTTTTTGCTCCAGACCATCCGGAACTATGTGACGGCGAAAAACTTTGTTGTTGTCGATGCCGACCTCTCCCCCGAACGCCGGTTACAGGGGACCCGCGGGCAGGGGTTGGCCACCTATAAGGAACTCATCCGCAATATGGCTACCAAAACAAAACCCGAGGGCGGCGCCCTGCCCCTGATTTTGGACCGTTGGATCAGCAGCGTCCAGCAGGAGGTCATGGCGTCTTCCAATCTCTCCATAACAGACCCGCAGTTGGCTCCTTTGGTGGAGAAACAGATTGCCGCCGTGGTCTGCTCACTGAATGAAATGGTCCATGGATTTGATTTTGCCCGGCTGCTGACGCTGTACTATCAATCTTACCTTTCCGGCGATGATGAGACCAAATCCAAAGTGCTTAAATGGTTCCGCGGGGAGTATGCCACAAAGACTGACGCCCGCCGGGAACTGGGTGTTAATATTGTCATTACAGACGACGACTGGTACGAATATCTGAAGCTTTTCGCCTGTTTTCTGAAGCAGGCAAATTATGCCGGTATGCTGATCCTCATTGATGAACTGGTCAATATCTATAAAATACCAAACTCTATCACCAGACAGTACAACTATGAAAAAATCCTAACCATGTATAATGACGCCATGCAGGGCAAAGCCCGGCATTTAGGGATTATCATGTGCGGCACGCCGCAGTGTATGGAGGACCCCCGGCGCGGCGTCTACAGCTATGACGCCCTGCGTTCCCGGCTGGCGGAGGGACGGTTCGGCGGACAGCACAAAGACCTCCTTTCCCCTGTCATCCGCCTCCAGCCCCTGACGCCGGAGGAAATGTTGATTCTGGTGGAGAAGCTGGCAGATATCCATGCTGGATTATACGAGTATCCCCAGATCGTTGTACAGCAGGATATGGTGGATTTTATCGGGATCGAATTTGGCCGCATCGGTGCCGATTCCCATATTACCCCCCGAGAGGTCATCCGGGATTTTATCGAGGTTCTGGATATCGTATATCAAAATCCGGATGTGAAGGTTCGAAAACTGTTGGACAGCGATTCCTTCACTTACGCGAAAAATACGGTTCTGGAGGAAGCCACAGGCCAGGATTTTGCTGAATTTGAACTGTGAGGACAGATTATGGGGATTTTTAACCGGTATGCTCCCTTTGTACAGGAATATATCTATCGAAACGGCTGGGGAAATCTGCGTGCGATTCAGGTAGCCGCAGCGAACGCCATTTTTAATACTGATGAACATGTCCTTTTAACTGCTTCTACGGCCTCCGGCAAAACCGAGGCGGCCTTCTTCCCTATCATCACGTTGTTTTCGGAGTCTCCTCCGGCTTCTGTGGGCTGCCTGTATATCGGACCGTTAAAGGCGCTGATTAACGACCAGTTTTCCAGGCTGAATGATCTGTGCGCCGAGGCGGAAATTCCCGTCTGGCACTGGCACGGCGATGTCGCACAGAGCCACAAGAGCAAACTGCTCAAGCATCCATCCGGTATCCTCCAGATTACTCCGGAATCTCTGGAAGCCATTTTGCTGCATAAGCACGCCGCCATTCCGGCGCTTTTCGGTGATCTCCGCTTCATAGTCATTGATGAGGTCCATTCCCTTCTGCGCGGCGACCGCGGCGGACAGACGCTGTGCCTGATAGAACGGCTGAGCCGTCTGGCCGGTGTGGAACCCCGGCGAATCGGACTGTCCGCCACAATGGGTGATCCGGAGGGCACCGGAAAATTTCTGGCATTGGGCACCAAGCGCGGAACAGTCATTCCTAAAATCGAGGCGAAAGGCTCGAAATGGCGGCTGAGTATGGAGCATTTCTACGTAAAGGATGTACAGGCCGCCGGGGGCCGGGATGATATCGGCGCCTTGCCCGTGCTGGAGGAAAAGACAGATGAAGCGCCGGCAGGAGCAGATCCCGGAATCGGATATATTTTTGAGCATACCCGGGGCAAAAAATGTCTGGTATTTGTCAACTCGCGGGAAGAATGCGAGACTGTCACGACAACTCTGCGGCAGTACTGCGAATACAGACGGGAGCCGGACCGTTTTCTCATACATCACGGCAATCTCTCCGCCTCCTATCGGGAAACTGCCGAAGAGATCATGAAGGATGACTCCCGGTATATGACCACTGTCACCACCGCAACCTTGGAACTGGGCATCGACATCGGCCGTCTGGAACGGGCCTTCCAGATCGACGCGCCTTGGACCGTATCGTCCTTTTTGCAGCGCATGGGACGGACCGGACGGCGGGAACAGCCTCAGGAGATGTGGTTTGTCATGCGGGAGGATGAACCGGAAGCAAGAGCCATGCTGCCCTCCACGATTCCCTGGAAACTGCTTCAGGGGATTGCCCTGGTGCAGCTCTATCTGGAGGAACGCTGGGTGGAACCGCCCCGTTTGGACCGCCTGCCCTACAGCCTGCTGTACCACCAGACAATGGCTACCCTGGCCTCCTGCGGCGAACTGTCTCCCCGGGCTTTGGCGGACCGGGTGCTTCGGCTGACCTATTTTCATCGGGTATCGCAGGAGGATTACAGGATCTTGCTGCGGCATCTTTTGGACTCCGGTCATCTTCAAAAAACAGAACAGGGCGGGTTGATCGTAGGGCTTGCCGGAGAGCGGGTCGTGAACTCTTACCGCTTTTACGGAGTTTTTCAGGAAAACGAGGAATACACGGTCCGCTGCGAATCGCAGGAGCTGGGAACCGTAGTACTGCCTCCCCCGGTGGGAGAAAAGCTGGCGATTGCGGGACATGTCTGGGTCGTTCTGGATATAGACCGCAAACGGCATCTGGTGTATTGCCAGCAGGTCAAAGGCAGTATCCCGGCCTATTTCGGACAGTGCCCCGGTGATCTGCATACAAAAATCTTGCAGCGGATGCGTCAGGTTCTCCGCGAGGACCGCCAGTATCCTTACCTGATGAAAAATGCAGCGGTCCGTCTGGAGAACGCCCGGCTTACGGCCAGTCACTCCGGGGCCGGAGAGATCCCACTTATTAATCTGGGCGGGAATATGTGGTGCCTGCTCCCTTGGACAGGAACATATACCTTCCTTGCTATGGAACGATTCCTGCGGATAAAATGCGGGGAACGCCTGGGACTGAGGAATCTCGATTCTGCCCGTCCTTACTATATGCAGTTCACGATGAATGCGAGTGAACAGGAGTTTTTCCGGATTGTGTCCAGCGAGATCCGCAAACCTTTCGACCCCTTAGATCTGGTTTATCCCAAAGAGCTGCCTTTATTTGATAAATATGACGAATTTCTCCCGGACGAGTTGGTCAGAAAGGGTTTTGCTCACAGCGTTTTGGACCTGAATGGGCTTCGGGAAACCATTCTGCGTTGGGAGAATTAAGGCGCAGCCCTTGGTTCAGCATAACTGCATACTATACAGCTACACCCCAAGGATTTCCCTTGGGGTGTGTTGTTTTACAGCAATGCAGGTCAAATATGCAGGATCCATGTGGCGATCCGAAAATACAGGATCAAGGTAATGGCATCCACTATGGTGGTGATGAACGGACTGGCCATAACCGCAGGGTCAAACCCTGCCTTCTGGGCAAGCATAGGGAGACTGCATCCCACCAGCTTCGCCACAAATATGGTTACGACAAGCGTCAGGCATATCACCCCGGCAACCTGCATTCCCACTCTGTCCAAGAGAATCAGTTTCACAAAATTGCATACTGCTAATACCAGGCCGCACAGCAGCGCTACCCTGCTCTCCTTCCAGATGACGCTGAAAATGTCCCTGAATTCGATCTCGTTCAGCGAGAGGCCGCGGATAATTGTAACACTTGCCTGTCCGCCTGCATTTCCTCCTGTATCCATTAGCATAGGGATAAATGCTGAGAGAACCATGCAGGCGCTCAAGGCGTCCTCGAAAGAGGAGATGATCCTGCCGGTAAAGGTCGCCGAGATCATAAGCAGCAGCAGCCATGGAATCCGTTTCTTAAAGATCTCAAGAATACCCATTTTCATATACGGTTTATCGGACGGCGTAATAGCGGCCATTTTTTCGATGTCCTCCGTGGCTTCTTCCTGCATAATGTCCACAACGTCGTCAACCGTGATGATTCCGACCAGCCGGTTTTCGTTGTCCACCACAGGCATGGCCGTAAAATCGTATTTCTGGAACTGTTTGGCCACTTCCTCCTGGTCCATTAACGTATGCAGGGAAATGACATTTTCGTGCATGATATTTCGGATGACCGTATCCGGACTGCTGAGCAGAAGATACCGCAGGGATGCCGTGCCGACAAGCTTACGTTCATTGTCCAAGACGTAACAGATATTAATCGTCTCGCTGTCCACGCCTACCTTCCGTATCCGTTCAATCGCCTCCTGCACCGTAATGTTCTCTTTGAAATCCACAAATTCCACCGTCATGATGCTTCCGGCAGAATCCTCCGGATACCGCAGAAGCTGGTTGACGTCACGCCTCGTTTCCGGGCTTGCGTTGGCAAGCAGCTTTTTCACGACATTGGCAGGCATTTCTTCCAGAAGGTCTGCGGCGTCATCCGCCATTAGATTATCAATAATGCCGGCGGCTTCTTTTTCGGAGAGCGCCGTAATGATAAGCTGCTGATTGTCTACGTCCATATAGGAGAATACATCAGCGG
>CAMWSZ010000081.1 GCA_947177005.1 uncultured Clostridia bacterium
ATGCGGGCCGGGTCCAGACCCTCCTCCCCCAATACGGAACGATTCCTCCGGCGCATTACCAAGCTGGCCCACAGCCTGCCCAATATCCGGCGCACAATCCTGCTGGTCATCTACATCCACGACCACCCGGTTTTTCATATCGGCGAGTTCCGTGATCTGTATCCGGACCACTATGACGCCATCAAAGAAATCGCGGTGCGTAGCGCGGAGCTGGGGATTGAAAACTGGCAGGTCAATTTCCGTCTGGACAGCGCCTCCGTGCGTCTGGACCGCTACCTCCCCCTGCGCACGGAAGAATAACAGGACTGCCGCGTCCCTCAAAAAGACGCGGCAGCTTTTGGACACAGTGAATTACTGATCCGTGATAATCAGATTCTGGATGTTGTTCCGGCCGGTTCCGCTTTGCAGAATGTAGACGCTGTAAAGGTTCCTGCCGGTGACGTTCAGATAGAGCGAGCCGAAGGTCTCCGTTGGCGGATAGATGCCCAGCCAGGCGGAGTCCTGCGTCTCGATATCCGTTGCAGAGGGTATGGGCATCTGGTCGGTATCGGCATAGAAAAAGCGGTAGGTGCCGTTCCGGATGCGCTTGAACGCCGTGACCTCTTTGTACCGCACGTCGCTGAATACCACCCGGCCGTCGCTGAGCAGCACATCCAGGGGACCGCTGTTGTAGGCCAGATTGCCGATGCGGAAGCTACCATAGCCGTTGGCGGACATGCAGCAGCTGTCGGTGATCTGAAGCAGGTCCATTCCGCTGGCGGTGTTGATAATGGCAATGGTGGTCAGGCCGTTGGCCGGGAAGGGCATGGATTTTTGGATGTAAATATAGCCGTCGGGACCCGCCACGGTGACGGCCCGGTAGCCGGAGCTGAACTGGCTGTAAGTGGTGGCGGAGGCGTAGTTGAGCATGTTGACAACACGGGTGTTGCCCACCGAAATGCGGAATGAGGGATAGCCAAAGGCGGCGTTGAGGAAACGTACCTGGGAGGTGCCTTGGCCGGATTCGGGCCAGTATATGATATTGCCGCTGCTGTTATTATTGTTGTTGCTGCCGTTGTTGACATTGCTGCTGTTGCCGGGACGAATGGGCCATATGGACGGAAGATTGAGACTGGGGCGGTTATTTGGACGGTTATTCGGGCGGTTGTTCCCACAATTGCTTGAGCAGTTGCCGCTGTTGCCCGGATAGACAGGCCCGCCCTCGCCGGGATTGGGCAGCGGAATGACGGGCACGCCGGCCATATCACCGCCGCCGGAGTCTACGGGTCCGCCCTCGCCGGGGTTGGGCAGCGGAATGACGGGCACGCCGGCCATATCATCGCTGCCGGAGTCTACAGGCCCGCCCTCGCCCGGGTTGGGAAGAAGAGTGACAGGGGTGCCGGCCTCGCCGCTGTCAACGGAGCGCCCGGACTGCTGCACGGCGCAATTGTTCTGATCCATATTCTGATCCATATATCATCATAACCGGAACGGTGTTGTGTTCCGGTATCCTCCTTTCAGCTTCTGCTGGGCTATCCTATGCGGCGGAGACGGAAAGGGTGCAGGTTTTCTATCCCCTACAAAAAGCCGGGAAAAACAACGGCAAGATTATGACGATTCCCCCTTGCCAAACCGATACCGAATGAGGTATAATACGCTTAGCACAAAAGGAACGGGCAATAGGGCCCTTTCCCCATACAACATGCACGGAACATTAGGAGGTGTAAACAATGGCATTGAATGCGTTCTTCGCCCGCCTGTTCGGGTCCAACGCTAAGGACGGCGGGGATGAGGATGAAGAGGAGAAGGAGGAAGAACTGGTGGAGGAAAAGCCGGAGGACGTGCCTTCCGGACCGTCAGAGGAGGATATTCTCGCAACAGAACTGCATCTTCCCTCTGACAACGCGCTCCTGAACCTCTGGGAACTGCATAAGATGCAATCCGGTTGGATTCCGGTTCCTATGCTGCGTCTGACGGGTCCCCCTGATGACCTGCTGATTGTGCCGCCCGAAAAACTGGGGCAGGAGCTCCAGCGCTTGCAGACCGCGCTGACCGCGTCGGCCAATCAACGCATCAAACAGACTGTGCCAAAATCGGAGGAGGACCCGGTCCCCGACACCGACGCGCTGCCTACTGTCTTTATGACCGGCGACCAGATGGCTGCGTGGATTTTCATCTATCCCCCCACCGGTGAGGGAAAGCATGTGGACCGTGAGATGATTAATAAGGTCCTGTCGGAGAACAATATTAACTTCGGCATCGATGAAGCCTCTTTGAATGAGATCCCCGAGGAGCATGACCGGTATTTCCGCCTGATTTTCGCCGCCAAGGGGCAGGCCCCTCAGCACGGAAAGGATGGAAATATTGTGGACCTGTTCTCCCGCAAGGTGGAGCGGGAGGTGGCAGTGGACGAATTTAACCAGGTGGACTATACCTCTTTGAATCTGGTCCAGAACGTGGAGCAGGGCGCGACAATCTGCCACATCATCCTGCCCACAGAGGGAACGCCCGGCAAAACGGTGCAGAGCAAAGAGGTCTCCGCCAAAAACGGCCGCTCGGCCTTTGTCCCCAAGGGACGAAATACGGAAGTCTCGGAGGACGGCACCAAGCTGGTCGCCACCCGGGCCGGACACGTCGAATTCTCCGGACGCACGTTCCAGGTGAAGCCGCTGCTGGATATCAAAGGAAATGTGGACTATTCTGTGGGCAACATCAACTTTCTGGGGGATGTGCATATCCACGGAGACGTGTGCAGCGGGTTCAATGTGCGGGCCACCGGCAGCATCACGGTGGACGGCGTCGTGGAGGCCAGCAATCTGGAGGCCGGCGGCGATCTGGTAATGGCAAAGGGCGTGCTGGGCAACAACCAGGCCGTCATTACCGCACACCGGACCATTTATGCGAAATATCTGGAAAACTGCCGGGTCCATGCCCGTGAGGACCTGCAAACGGACTGCATCGTCAACTGCGACGTCTACAGCGACGGCTCGGTGACGGTCCGGTCCGGACGGGGCACGATCATCGGCGGCTGCGTGCGCGCGGCCAATCAGGTGAGCGCCAGCGTGGTCGGCTCCCGGGCGGAGCGGCTGACGGTCATCGTTCTGGGCGGCCAGCCCTGCGAGGACCTGGAAAAAGAGATGCTCCGGCAGGAGATCCGGGAAATGGAAGAGGAGTTTGAAAAGACAGAGCGCCAGCCCAACAGTCCGGCTAAGGTCAGCCGCCTGTCTACGCTGCGCATGAAGCTGTCCGTGAACCGGCAGAAGCTGGACCAGTTCGAGAGAGAGGCGTCCCAGCTCCTCATGGTCCCGCCGGAGGAGATCCACAACATGCGGCTGACGTGCGGCGTGCTCTACGCGGGCACGGAAGTCCGTATCGGTATGGCCAAGATGAAGGTCAAGGACGAGACGCGGCAGTGTACGGTCCGGCTGATTGACGGTCAGGTCTGCTTCGTCTGACGGACTTGTGGGAAAAATCTGTTAAGAAACCGCAGTTTTTCAGGATCAACAGACAGGTGCGGGTCCCCGGTGTCCGCCCCGACAGGACCGGCCTTTCCCGCCCGTGCGGCGCGTAAAGATCCGGTATTGGGAGAATGAAATAAGAACGGAAGTGGAGCAATATGGATACAGTCGTGTCACGGAAGGAACTGGAGACGATGTTCAATGAGACGCTTCAGGAAGTGACGCGCCGCGTGGGCGGCATCCGGCTGAGCCAGAGCAGTGCGCCGCCCCCCGCCGGAGAGGTGTACACCGTCTATATTACCTTTGAACGCGGCGTCTATGCCAGACTGTGCCTGAGCGCGGACAAATCCATTTTTATCCGGCTGACCCAGTATATGATGCGGCGGGAGGACGTCACGGAGCAGGATGTGGAGGATTTTTCCAAAGAATATTTTAATGTCGTCTGCGGACACATCGCAGCAAAGCTGTTTCAGGCTACCAAAATCGCCTCGCGGTTCGGCGCGCCCGGCTTTTGCAGCGGACGCTACCAGCCGGCCGATTACGAGGAACACCTTGTACTGAGCTATTCCGGAGACCAGAGCGAGGGGGCGCAGCTGATCCACCTGCGGCCGCTGGAAACCCCTGCCGGGGAACTGACCGGCCTGCGTACAGACCCCTCGCTTTCATGAAAGGAGAATCAAACTTATGGGAAAGCGGATCATGATTGTTGACGACTCACGGGCGCAGGCATTTCAGGTGAAAGGGCTGCTGGAGGATACAGACTATGAAGTAGCCGCCTGCTGTCAGACCGGGGAGGAGGCGCTGGCGGAATACAGCGTCATCCAGCCGGATTTGATCACCATGGATATCATTATGCCGGGGATGGATGGACTGGAGACTGCGCAGGCCATTTTGGAGGGACACCCAGAGGCTAAGATCGTGATGATCTCCTCCCTGGACTATGAGGACACCCGGAAAGAGGCAAGCGATATCGGCGCAAAGGCTTTTCTCAATAAACCCTTTACCCGCGACGACTTGATCTCCACCCTGGACCGCGTGATGAACGAATAAAAAAATCCCCTCACCAGCCGGTGAGGGGATTGCTGTAACTGGAAAGGCGGCGTTCCGTATGAAAACAATCACAAAAGAACTGGTGCGGCAGCTCCTGCCGCACCGTCCCCCGGACGGACACAAGGGCACCTTCGGGAAAGTGTATGTCCTGGGCGGCGCGGTGGGCTACACCGGCGCGCCGGTGTTCGCGGGGGAGGCCGCCGTGCGGACCGGCAGCGGCCTGGTCTTCGCGGGCGTGCCGGAAAGCGTGTACGCTATTGTTGCCGCCCGCTGCACCTGCGTCATGGCACAGCCCATTCCGGAGGACTACCCGGTCCTGCTGGCGCGTTTACAGGCGTGCAGCGCCGTGTGCATCGGCCCCGGCCTGGAACCCGGCCCCCGGGCGGAACAGACCGTGTTGTCCCTGCTGCGGGACCTGTCCTGCCCCGTGGTTCTGGACGCGGGCGGCATAAATGCCGTTGCCGCGCATATAGATGTGTTGGAGGAACGGAAAGCGCCAACGGCCGTCACGCCCCACGACGGCGAGTTCCAGCGCCTGTGCGGCACCGTCCGGCAGGACCGGGAACAGTCCGCCGCGGAATTCGCCGCCCGTTACGGCTGCGTCCTGGTGCGGAAGGGCCCCGGCACCATTGTTGCCGCCCCGGACGGACGCCGCCTGCGCAATCCTACCGGCAACTGTGGGATGGCCAAGGGCGGCAGCGGCGACGTGCTGGCCGGTATGATCCTGTCGCTACTGGGACAGGGAGCGGAACCGTTCGAGGCGGCGGCCGCCGCCGTCTGGCTCCATGGCCGCGCGGGGGACCTGTGCGCCCGGGAGCTGACCGAATATGCCATGACTCCGGCGGACCTGATCGACCGGCTTCCGGCGGTTTTCAGGGAGCTGGAGATGGAAAATTGAACAAAAATTTTGGGAACAAGGAGGAAAAACCGTGCGAAAAGCCCTGCTTTTTGCACCAATGCTGATGCTCCTGCTGACCGCCTGCGGCGGCGGCGGAGAAAAACAGAACAGCCTGACAGCCCAGCTTCAGGCCGAATACGCCGCAGTCGCCTCCGCCACAATGGAGGCGGACATCACCTGCCACTATGAGGACGAGGTCCGGGAATACACCCTGCTGTGCGCCTACACGCCGGAATCCAGCACCGTCACCGTGCTCAGCCCCGCAAACCTGGCGGGTATCTCTGCCACGGTGGAGGGCGGCGTGCTGTCGCTGACCTACGACGGCATCTCCATGGACGCCGGAAACTACTCCGCCGGGTCTGTCTCACCGGTGGCGGCGCTGCCGAGGCTGATGGAGGCGGCGGCAAAGGGGTACGTCTCGGAACAGGGGGAGGAGACGCTGAATGAACGCAGCTGCCTGCGTCTGGCCTGCGGCCTGGAGGACGACGAGGGGATGCTGTACGCCACCTGGTTCGATCAGGAGACGCTGCTGCCGCTGCGCAGTGAGATCAGCGCGGACGGCGTGCTGGTGTTTGAGGTGGCCTGGAGCCGGTTCGAGGTGACGGACCGGCAGGAGCCGGAAGAACCGCCGGATGATACTGATACAGCCGGGGACGCGGACCCCTCCGCCGCCGTCCCGCAGAACGCGGTCATGACGGGCGTGAAGGACTGGACAGAGGCCGATGAGGCCGCCGCATACGCGAACGCGGAGGAATAAAGCCGGCGGGCAACAGCTGGAGCTGCTGCCCGCCTTTTTTGCGGAGTGCTTATAGTGCTTATGCGCGGGCCTTCAGGGCGTCCACCATGTCCAGATGCTCCCAGGGCAGATCCACGTCTGTACGGCCAAAGTGGCCATAGGCGGCGGTCTGCTCGTAGATGGGACGGCGCAGGTTCAGATGAGAGATGATCTTGCCGGGACGCAGGTCAAACACCTCCTGCACAATGGCGCTGAGGCGTTCGTCGCTGACGGTCCCGGTGCCCTGTGTGTCCACCAGCACGCTCACCGGATGGCTCACGCCAATGGCATACGCCAGCTCGATGTTGCAGCGTCTGGCCAGTCCCGCCGCGACGATGTTTTTCGCCACGTAACGGGCCATATACGCGGCGGAACGGTCCACCTTTGTGGGGTCCTTGCCGCTGAAGCAGCCGCCGCCGTGACTGGCCGCGCCGCCGTAGGTATCGACGATGATCTTCCGGCCCGTCAGGCCGCTGTCGCCCACGGGGCCGCCGATGACAAAGCGTCCGGTGGGATTGATGTAGAACTTGGTGCCGCCGTCGATGTACTGAGCGGGGATGACGGGCTTGACCACGGTCTCCACAATGGCCTCCCGCAGGTCTTCAATGGAGATGTCGGGGCTGTGCTGGGTGGAGACGACAATGGCGGGGCAGCGGACCACATGGCCCTCGCCGTCGTACTCCACTGTCACCTGGCTCTTGCCGTCGGGACGGAGCCAGTTCAGCTCGCCGCTCTTGCGCACGGCGGCCAGACGGCGGCACAGGGCATGGGCCAGAGAAACGGGCGCGGGCATCAGCTCGGGGGTCTCGTCGCAGGCGTAGCCGAACATCATGCCCTGATCTCCCGCGCCGATCTCCTCATCGCTGGCGCCGTCAACGCCCATGGCGATATCGCCGCTCTGCTCGTCTATGGTGGTCATGACGGCGCAGCTGCGGGCGTCAAAGCCGAATTCCGGGTCGCTGTAGCCGATTCTCTCCACGGTTCTGCGGACGGTCTTGGGAATGTCAATGTAGCAGCGGGTGGAGATCTCGCCCATGACCATAACCATTCCGGTGGTGGTGACGGTCTCGCAGGCAACGCGGCCATTGGGGTCCTGGGCGAGAATGGCGTCCAGAACGGCGTCGGAGATCTGGTCGCAGACCTTGTCGGGATGTCCCTCGGTGACGGACTCGGAGGTGAAAATACGGTTTGCCATAACAGTATCGTTCCTTTCTTCTTGATTTGATACCCAATAAGAAAAAGCACACCCTGCGGTGTGCTTGAATGTGGAAGAACCATCCTCATCTTGCGTTTACCGCCGGAATTGGCACCTTGCTGCTTACAGCAGGTTGCCGTGGTTTCATCGGGCCTGTCCCTCCGCCACTCTTGATAAGGTATCAAATTGTTATGAACAGATTATACCGTGTATTCCGCCGGTTGTCAACAGCAATTTTTGGGGCCGCCGTATACGGCGTTCCGCCCGCCTTCCGAAATTTTCTGAAAACAGGGGAATTTAGCGGTTGACAAAATACGCCGGGCGTGCTATACTGACCATACTCAAAAACTCCATCATATCAGATTGGTGAATTGGTTATAGGCGTGCATCAAGGCACCACTATAACCATTTTTACATTTGACTTGGAAGGAGCACCCTCATGAACCTGAAAAAAACACCTTATTTGATCCTCCCCACTGCCGAAGCCCGCGAAGAGCTGCGCCGCCGTGCCATTAACCGGACCGAAGCCCTTGCCCGGTCGGTCGCACGCATCACCTCCTGCGACGACCCCTGCCCGGAGTACACCGAAGAAGTCAGCAACGAGTATATGGTAGTGGACGATCTCCTCTTCTACCAGCAGTGCCGCGTATCCCTGGAACGCTGCCTGGAAAACGATAGTGCTATCCTGCGCTATAAGTGCAGGGACGAGTCCGTGCGCGAGGTATGCTTCCGGCGCGTGTCTCTCGGGCGGGTGAAGATATGGGGCCTGCCTGGTTAACGCATTTTACGGCTGCCGGTAATCAGACTGCCGGCAGCTCTTTTCCTGCCGGCGGGAAAAGAAAAATCTAAAGATGGAGTATGACAGAAAAAACGGCGGACTGTCCGCCGTCCAATCGGATGGGAGTAAAAAAAGATGATAGAAGTAAAAGTAAAAATCAGCGAGGTCGATTACATTTCGGCGGTAGACAGTATCCTGCCGGTGCTGCTGGACCGGGTGGACGTTCCTGACAATCCGCTTGCGGCGGCCGCGCTGCAAAAGCTCAAAAAGCTGCCCACCGGCGCCGCACGCGCCGCGCTGAAGGTTCTGCCCCAGGGAACAAAGGATGAGCTGGCCGCCGCCTGCATCAACCATTACCGGGACAAGCTCTCCGAAAAGGCAGTGGGTATGGCGCGGAAACAGGGGATCAGCCTGAAGGTCGAGGATATCAACGTCTCCGTCGCCAACTGACCGCCATGCAGCACATACGGCTTGTTCCGGCGGACGAGGCCCTTGCGGAACAGACCGCCGCCTACTACTGCCGCAACCGAATATTTTTACAGGAATTTGAGCCAGTCCGGGAGGAGGAATTCTTTTCCGTCCCCTGCCAGCAAAAGCTTCTCCGGGAGGAGGCGCTCGAGTTTCGGGAAAAAACCGCGTTCCGCTCCGCTTTTTTGGGTTATAAGCTGGATGAGCGCTTTCTCAACAGAGGCTATATGACAGAGGCTGTCGGGATGCTGGTCAGGTATGCGTTTGAGGACCTGCACCTGCACCGCATTGAAGCCAATGTCATGCCCAAAAATAAAGCGTCTCTGAGAGTGCTGGAAAAGAATTGCTTTATTAACGAGGGATATTCCAGACATTACCTGAAAATCAATGGTGTCTGGGAGGATCATATCCATATGGTAAAACTGAATGAAGCGATGCATATTTGAAAAAACGCCCTTGGGATATCTGTCCCGAGGGCGTTGTCTGCCCATGGACTACCACGGAGGATTTACATGTTACAGGTATTATTATGAGGTGTCACCCCCAAAATATTCCAGTGCGGCAGATATTCCTGAATTAATTTTGACTTTTTTGAAAAAGCTCTTGACAAAAATAAAGAAATCCAGTAATGTATAGAAACAAAATTTGATTGGGTTGAAAGGGAGGGATAACGATGATTTCCGAGAAGCTTTTTGAAGCGGCGTTCCTGTATAAGAAAACCAAATTGTGGAAGTCCCTGCTGGACACCGAGATCTTTGCGGTCAGGCTCCCGGATGGCGAAATTGGATACTGTTCTGTCATGGGATTTTTGGGCGAACACTGTGCGCTGGGCCTGTATACCGGCGACAGAGGCTGTCAATCCTTTTGGACCGCAATGAACGGTCCGGAGCTGCCGGACCTGACCGGATTCATGCTCAGTCAGGACTGTATGCAGTGCGCGTTTGAAGCAAAGGACGAATTGGCAAAGGAGGAGGCCGAGGCCGTCCGGCGGTATGCCCGCGCCCACCAGATCTCCCTCCGGGGCCGCAACGCATTTCCGCATTTTATCCGGTTCCGTCCGAACTGCCTGCCTTGGTTTTTGAAAGACAAGCTGGAGCAGACGTATCTGTGCGAAGCACTGTGCGCCGC
>CAMWSZ010000082.1 GCA_947177005.1 uncultured Clostridia bacterium
CTCATACAGCAGGTGATCGATTTCACCATTCAGAAGCTTTTTTTAATATCCTCCAGCCGCTCCAGAAACTCCGCCTGCTTTTGAGGATCGGCCTTTGCAAGGACATATGCCGGACGCGTGCAGCTGAGATTCAACCGGTAAAATACATCCCTCATGCCTCGTTCGCTGAACACAACTCCATAATGATCTTTTACATATTTACACGCTTAAGGCGCTGTCCAGTTGCAGTGGGGTTCTAATCCCACCTCTTTAGACAGCTTTTCTGTAATAATACTGCGCAGTTCTGTTTCCTGTTTTTTTGTCAGTTTCCGCTGTCTCCCTGTGGGCCGTTTCAGCACAAGCCCTTCCACTCCGCCTTCCTTATATAGCTTCAGTATCAGATATACCTGCGTCAAGGAGATATCCAATATCGCAGCGATATCTGGCTTGGTTCTTTTGCATAGGTACAGTCGTATGATATCGTAACGTTGCCGCAGTCTCTCATCATGGGTTTTTCGAGACAGTTTTTTCAGCCGGGCTATTTCTTCCTCTGTTTTCCTGATTGTTCAATGTCCTTTTCCATGGCTTACTCTCTCTTCTTCGTTTTTCCTCAGTATACCTCTTTTCTCTTCTTTTTTCAATTGCTTTTCACCGACTATATAATTAGACAGCTGCCATCGCTATTCCTACAAGCGTATACCCATTCCTCAAATCAAAACCACCCGTTGAACGGGTGGTTTGCACGGCCCTAGAAGGGCCTGATACTGGCCGCGTCTCAAGACGCATTGAAAAAGACCTTCACGCGCATAACTTGCCCCACGGCCTGTAAACAGGCTATTCGTCCTTATGATAGAAGCCGATGAGACGATTGTTCTTGTCATTTTGGGTGCAGTACTGACCCAAAATCTGTACAGTCTGAATCTCATTGGCTTTATTGCTGGCTTTTTCTATAAGATTTTATTGCCACCAGCCGAGCTGGTGGTTATTTATCTCTAAAGAGCCAATTTAAGACTGGGAATCCGCATCAGATTCCCAGTCTTATCTTTAACGATATCCACTCAATCCCATAAACCATCGTTTGGTGGGAACTTGCTCCAGCGCATTCACAACTTTTAAGGGATTGTGTTCCAAGCTATAGATTCCGGAGCAGACCCTAATTAGTCGTTTATCAATAATTCTTTGATCTGCATATCAGGCCAATAACCCCAAGATTCCACGATCAATCCGTTTTCCAACTTGAAAATCTCCAACGCTTCAAAGCAAATTCTTTTACCGGTCGCCGGAATACCATAGACTTCCGCACTATGGGTCGCAGCAAAACGAATACGAATGACAACTTTATTGTCCTCCTCAATCAAATCGAGGATATCAATGTTCATATCGGTGAAGGCCTTTTCCGTATTCTTTAAGACATTCACACAGTCCTGATTTGTTCTGGCTGCACATGGGCTATTATCGAAGTAATCGGCAGCCATATGCTCCATCAGGAAATCGTAATTATGATGTACATAGCCTTCCTGGAAAAAACCAATCACTATTTCCTTGTTTGTCATACAGATTCCTCCCTTTACTTATGTGCAGGCCTTTCCCGCATATTCTTTGTTTATTTCTTCTTCCGTGATTTCCCGCAGGACACGGCAGGGATTTCCAACTGCAATTACATTGTCGGGGATATTTTTCGTCACGACACTGCCAGCCCCGATCACCACATTGCTGCCAATCGTTACACCGGGACAGACCTGTACACCCGCGCCGATCCATACATTATCGCCAACTGTTATGGGCCAAGCGTATTCCAACCCTTGATTTCTTCTCTGTGCATCAATCGGATGACCCGCAGTATGGAATCCGCAATAAGGAGCAATGAACACATTGTCACCGAATATTACCTTCGCACCATCTAAAATGACCAGATCATGATTTGCATAGAAATTTTTCCCGAGTTCAATATTATAGCCATAGTCGCACCAGAACGGGGCTTGGATCATAAAGTCTCCATTGGTCTTTCCGAATAGGTTTCGCAGCAAATCTTTTTTCGTGTACAGCAGGGAAGGTTTTGTGCTGTTATATTCAAAACAGATATCC
Source organism: uncultured Clostridia bacterium (assembly GCA_947177005.1). Taxonomy (GTDB): domain Bacteria; phylum Bacillota; class Clostridia; order Oscillospirales; family Oscillospiraceae; genus Pelethomonas. Next base: position 2,065 of record CAMWSZ010000082.1, read on the forward strand.
TTGCAGCGATCCCGTTCTTGCAGAAGGTTTTCATCGTAATTGGCATCATACAGGATACCTGCTGCACATTTTTCTTTCTCAGTCATACTATTAAAACTCCTTTCTGTTGTTCCTCTTTGCTAACATCATAACCATTATAATCATGCTTGTCAATACGGTGCCGGTAAATTGACGCCTTGCAATCATCCCTCATATTCCATTCTAATGGACAGAGCATCATGGGCGGCGGTTCTATTTGAAAAACATCATGCAGGAAATCATCCTGGAACAGAGCATTTTTCTGGTTAATGGATAAGCAGCCCGTCCCTGTGACGATTCACAGGTTTTGTGATAAATGACAAAATAATCATTCTGTTACCAGACTTCGTCCGGCATATTGTATTTTATTTCCCGTTCTGTTATCATAAATTCACTGAGAGATATCATTTGTGCTTTATCCCGGGAGAAATGGTATTCGTCAGAAAAAAGAAATATGGTTAAAGGAAAGGGAGTGTAGCAACAATGATGCAAAAAATCCAAAAGTTTGGCGGCGCAATGTTTACACCGGTTTTGCTATTCTCGTTTGCGGGTATCATGGTCGGCATCGGTACTCTGTGTACGACGGAAGCGGTTCTCGGCTCATTGGCCGCTCCAACAAGCATGTGGTATCTGGTATGGAATGTCGTCCTTCAGGGCGCATGGTGTGTGTTCAACCAGCTGCCGCTGCTGTTTGTCATCGGTCTGCCCATCGGTCTGGCAAAGAAGCAGGCCGCCCGCTGCTGCATGGAGGCGATGGTGTTATATCTGACCTTCCATTATTTCGTCAGCACAATCCTCTCCCAGTGGGGCGATGTATTTGGTGTCGATTTTTCCGCCGAGGTGGGCGGCTCCAGCGGTCTGACCATGATCGCCAACATCAAAACCCTGGATATGGGTATGTTCGGCGCGTTGCTGGTATCCGGCCTGGTGATTTATCTGCACGACAAATACTTTGACACCGAGCTTCCGGATTGGCTGGGTTCCTTCAACGGCTCGACCTTTATCTTTATGATCGGCTTTTTTGTCATGATTCCGGTCGCGGTGCTGTCCGTACTGATCTGGCCCAACATCCAGCACGGTATGCAGCTTTTCCAGAACTTTGTCATGAACGGCGGCGCCTTGGGCGTATGGGTCTTCATCCTGTTGGAACGCCTGCTGATTCCCTTTGGCCTGCACCATCTGCTGTACAGCCCATTCTATTATGACAATCTGGTGTGCCCGGGCGGCATTTATTCCTACTGGGCGACACAGCTTCCGCAGATGGCAGCCTCCACGGCTTCTTTGAAATCCCTGTGTCCGGAGGCGGCCTTCACAGCAACTGGCTTCTCTAAAATTTTCGGATGCCCGGGAATCGCTCTCGCGTTTTATGCCACGGCAAAGCCGGAAAAGAAAACACAGGTGAAAGCGCTGCTGATTCCCATCGTATTGACCGCCATTGTCTGCGGCGTAACGGAACCGATTGAGTTTACGTTCCTGTTTATGGCGCCCGCCCTGTTCGTTGTCCATGCGGTATTGGCGGCTTGCCTGTCTACCACCATGAATCTGTTCGGCATTGTCGGCGTATTTTCCGGCGGTCTGATTGAGATGAGCTCTTTAAACTTTATCCCGCTGGCGAGTGCGCACTGGAAACAGTACATCCTGCTGTTTGTGATCGGTCTGGCCTATACCGCGGTCTGGTTCTTTGTCTTCCGTTTCCTGATTGTGAAATTCGACTTCAAAACGCCTGGACGTGAGGATACAGCAGAAACCAAGTTCTATTCCAAAGCGGAGTTCCGTGCAAAACAGGCCGGCGGCGCAGAAATGGATAAGAAGACCATGCTGGCGGCATTGATTCTGGCTGGTTTGGGCGGCGCGGACAACATCGTGGATGTGACCAACTGCGCGACCCGTCTGCGGCTGAATGTCAAGGACGCCTCGCTGGTAAAAGACGACTCCTATTTCAAGGGCATCGGCACCCACGGCATCTCTAAAAACGGAAAAGCAATGCAGGTCATCGTGGGCATGACCGTGGCCAGTGTCCGCGAAAAATTCGAGATGATTTTGGCGAATCCGTCGGCGTATGCGGTGGATATAGGAGAAGAAGCGGCGCAGGATACGGCGAAACCGGCCGCAGGAAAAGCAGTGAACGCAGCGTCTCTGCCGGTGCATGAGATTAAAGCGGTCGCCAACGGCAAGGCAATCCCGGTCAGTGAGGTCCCGGACGAGGTATTTGCATCTAAAACGCTGGGAGACGGCGTGGCGGTGATTGTCACAGACGGCAAGGTCTATTCTCCCGTTGACGGCGAGATCACGATGGTTGCGGAGACTCTCCATGCGTATGGAATCAGCACAGCGGACGGACTGGAATTATGCGTCCATATCGGCATCAATACCGTTGAGCTGAACGGCAGAGGCTTTACGCCGAAGGTCAAGGAGGGCGATCACGTCAAGGCGGGACAGCTGCTGTGCGAAGTGGATATGGCTCTCATGAAGGAAAAGGGCTATCCGACCCACACGCCGATCCTGATGACAAACGGCGATGAGTGCGCTGAAGTCCGGCTGCTCCCGGCTGAGAATGTCAAAGCGGGGCAAACTACCGTTATCACTTACAAAAAATAATATAAAATAGGAGGAATCACTATGTCTAAGAAAGCATTTGCCGTTACCGTCGCAGGCGGCGGCAGCACCTTTACGCCCGGCATCGCGCTGATGTTGCTGGCAGAGCGTGACCGCTTCCCGATCCGCAAGATTATGTTCTATGACAATGACGCAGAGCGTCAGGAGACTGTCGCCAAAGCCTGCGAGATTTATCTGAAGGAAAACGCGCCGGATATCGAGTTCGGCTATACGACGGACCCCGAAACCGCTTTTACCGGCATTGATTTCGTCCTGGCCCACATCCGCGTAGGCAAATATGCCATGCGTGAGCTGGATGAAAAGATTCCGCTGAAATACGGCGTGGTCGGTCAGGAGACCTGCGGGCCGGGCGGCATTGCCTACGGAATGCGTTCCATTGGCGGCGTCCTGGAGATCTTAGATTACATGGAAAAATATTCTCCCGATGCGTGGATGCTCAACTACTCCAATCCCGCCGCCATTGTGGCGGAAGCAACCCGCCGTCTGCGTCCGAACTCCCGCATCCTGAACATCTGCGACATGCCCATTGATCTGGAAGAGAAGATGGCCAGCATGGTGGGACTGAAATCCCGCAAAGAAATGCAGGTCGGATATTACGGACTGAACCACTTCGGCTGGTGGCATAAGATTTATGACAACGAGGGTCATGATCTGATGCCGGAGATCAAAAAGCATATGGCTGTCAACGGCTTTGCCGACGGCATTGCGGAGACCAACCAGCACGTTGACAACAGCTGGAAAGAGACCTTTGCCAAGGCAAAAGATGTCTATGCCGTCGATCCTACCACAATCCCCAACACCTATCTCAAGTACTATCTGTACCCGGACTATGTGGTGGAGCACTCCAATCCGAACTACACCCGCGCCAACGAGGTCATGGACGGCCGCGAGAAGACCGTATTTGGTGCCTGCCGCGAGATCATCGAAAAGGGAACGGCGAAGGACTGCGGATTTGAGGCGGACGCGCACGCTACCTATATTGTTGACCTTGCCTGTGCAATCGCAGAGAATACCAGAGAAAGATTCCTGCTGATCGTTCCGAACGAGGGCGCAGTTGAGAACTTCGACCGGACCGCAATGGTAGAGATTCCGTGCATTGTCGGCTCCAACGGCTATGAGCGTATCTGTCAGGGCGCGATTCCCCAGTTCCAGAAGGGCCTGATGGAGCAGCAGGTCAGCGTGGAGAAGCTGGTGGTAGAAGCGTGGATCGAGGGCAGCTATCAGAAGATGTGGCAGGCGCTGACGCTTTCCAAAATCGTCCCCAGCGCACGCGTTGCCAAGCTGATTCTGGATGATCTGATCGAGGCCAATAAGGATTACTGGCCCGCGCTGAAATAAGCAGCAGCATCCGTCACATTCCCCGGCTGGCGTCCGGTTTTTTGGACGCCGGCCGGGGAAACCTTATAAAACAGTATGAAACGGGAGGCGTTCGACATGGCGAAACAGAAACGAAAACAGAAAAGTCTGCTGAAACCGCAAAGCACACCGCAGGCAGATTATCACCGGCATGACCGGTGGTTTATGATTGCAAAGGCGCTGTTGGTGCTTTCCCCCTTTGTGGCGGTGGCCTATTTGCAGACGGCGGCAGGCGGCGGCAATCTGGGCCTCCTGTTGCAACAGGACCCGAAAATCACAGTTACCTTTTTGTCCGCTATGGCCGGTCCCTTCACCGCCTATCTGTTGAGCTTTGCACAGAAGCGTCTTTATGACGGAGACGCAGCCTACATGATGTCGCATTTAGTACTGCTCTTTGCCGCGGAACTGCTGCTGCACAATACGCTCTATCTTGTCATGTTCCTTTTCTTGATCTATCTTGTGTACCAGATGACAGGAATGCCGCCGCTGCGTTCTCTGCGCGTCAAATGGAAGGATCATTTCATTCGGGACCTTTCCGGCTGTTTTGTGCTGATCCTGTTTGCCGCCTTCTGCCTGTTTGTATCGCTTCGCTTGGGAATGTAATTTTTTTGTGCAGTTTTCAGATTTGCTCATTGACAACAGATATGATATGATTATGATATGATGAGGATAAATGAGGCGTCGGGAGGGCAGAAGCTATGAGCATTGAAGAATTGGTCAATCAGCACTATCAGTATTTTAGTGAAAGTGACCGGGCGGTCTGGCACTATCTTTCCAAGCACCAGGCCGAGTGTGCTGATATGGCGATTAAAAAAGTGGCGCAGAAATGCTGCGTATCTCATTCCGCTGTGATGCGGTTTGCGCAGAGACTGGGGTTTCATGGATTTGCGGAGCTGAAGCTGTATTTGAAAATGGACAGTCAAAAAGTGACCGCCCACAATGAATTGGATCAGGTCTGTGCGCTGTATCAGAATATTATCAATAGCATGTGCGAAAAAAATTGTGATCCGCTGTTCGATGCGTTTCACAAAGCCAAACAGCATTATATCTTTGGGGAAGGTATGACACAAAGCTCGATCAAAAAAGAGTTCAAGCGGATTTTCCTGGCCGCAGGACATATGATTTACGATGTCCCCAGCGGGCGGGCGATGTACAATTTGATCCCCTTGATCGGAAGCGATGATTTCTGCATTTTGGTTTCCGTATCCGGCCAAAATCAAAAAATGGTGGAAGCTGCTAAAAGACTCCGTGTCCGCGGCGTGCCGCTGATGTCCATTACAAAAAACCGGGAAAATACCCTCTCTCATCTCTGTGATTTCTGTCTTTATATTGATGAAAGCAATTATTTTGAGACGCCAACGCACTGGCAATATGAATCCACCACGTCCTATTTTATCCTGATCGATATCCTGTTTTTGAAATATTTGGACTACTGCCGGCGAAAGGAAGACGAATATGCAGCTGGACGACTTGATTCAGAAAAATTATAACCGTATGAATGCGAATGACCGCCGTATCTGGCAGTATATCTGTGAGCATAGGGAAGAATGCCGGCAGACGTCCCTGCACCAGCTGGCGGATGCCTGTGAGGTCTCCCAGACAACCATACTGCGTTTCTTGCGGTTGATCGGCATGGACGGCTTCAATGATTTCAAGGCGTTTCTTAAATGGGACAGTCTCAATCTGTCCACGTGCAATCAGCGCAGCATCGAACAAAACTGCTTTAATCTCACAAGAACCATTACTGCCATTCAGCAGACAGACTGTTCTGAGCTGTTTCGCCGGATGGATCGGGCGTATCGAATCTATGCCTATGGAAGCGGGGGCGTTCAGAAGGCTGTTGCCAGAGCGTTCAAGAACTATATGCTTCTGGCAGAAAGGCTTCTTCATGTCATCGAAGGCGCGGAAGAACGGCTCATGGCCATGTATCAGATCAAAGAAGGAGACGTTTTTTTTCTGCTGTCTGTTACCGGAAATGACACAGCCATCATTGATTATGCAAAAGCGCTGCTGGACAAAGGCGTCTTTTTAGCAGCAGTCTGTCAGGACGGCGCGAACGATCTGTCAAAGCTCTGTCATTTCTGTCTGCCGCTTTTTACGCAGAAATTGACCATCGGCCATTCGGGAAATGATTACTACAGCTCTGCGGGGATGCTTCCTATCGTGGAAACGCTTGTCCTGAAATACATTGTATACAGGCATTCCCAAGACCTGCCGCATTTACAGTAAGAATTATCAACGAAATGTTCAAAAAAGCGGCCCCCTTTCCCGATGATATGCTCCCTTTATGAGCAATGTCATTTAGATAAGAAAAGATATGAGGGACAAAGAGTGCAAAGAGCGTGAGACGCGGCGCATGATGTAAAAAGGGCATGAGGAAAAACAGGTGTGTAGAAAACGCATCTGTAAAGCAACATATGTAGAAAGCTATAAATGAGCAAAACTGTATGACTGCACAAATCTGTTTTTATATACGGACAGAACTGATTTTATATGTCCTTAAACAGCGTAAAATTACAGACCTTTTTGTGCAGCTTTGTGAATTTGCTCATTTATAGTACATTGGTTTTCCCCCCCCATATCCCTGTGCTTTTTCGTAAAATCTCTTCTTTTGACCTCCTTTATTATACCATATTCTGGGGTTCTTTCGGTAGTGTCCCTCTGTTCTGCTCACTTATTGCCTTTCTAATGCACTTTTTCTGACTCCTTTCGCTTTTTCAGCAGACCCCATATAGGTACGGCCATTCACCGTTACAGGGTGAAAACAGCCGGGAGCAAGGGAGGAATCCAGGTCCGCTGCGGGGGTACGCTTTCCTTCAGGGTACAGGATACGGTTGGTTTTCATTGCGCTAATCAGGTGACAGTTCTTTTCCTTGTAGGCGTCAAGAACGCCGGGGTTGGTATACCAGCTGTCAATCAGAACATATGCACCTGCATCATCTGGGAGAAATTGGATGATCTCCAAGGTCATATCAATTTTCGTTCCCTGTTCTTTGCTGTAGCGTTTCAAGGAGCAGCACAGCAAGGTATCCCCGGTTCCAACGATGGCTCCATGAACCTGGTACCCATAGACGGCCTTCCTTTCCGGATGGGAGTAGTGCCACCCAGTTGCCTCTGTTGACCGCTTCGCTTTTGAGGACGGTATTGTCTTCGGTACAACCGAATCGTCAATGCTGACAAAAAGAGGTGTTCCACTCCTGCTGGGAAGCTCCAAAATTGTCTGAAAGCTCTCGCGTTTTTGCGCTTCTTCCAGACCTTTGTCATTCCACTTCCCCTTTGCCGGAAAATGGCAATACATCGTCCGATGGACTGGGCCTATCTCTGCATAGTCCACCATTTCCCCACTGTTCCCTTTCATACAGCTGGACAGTATGATTTCCTGGAGCCGCCGCTAGGGCACGCTGCTTAAAAAGTCAAAGTGTTTCTCGAATTTGACGGCAGTGTAGATTTTTTTCAGAGCAGCCACCACCTGCTTGAGTCCTTCCAGCTAACGAAACGGGTGGAGGAGCGGATCTGATGGACGATGCAGCGA
>CAMWSZ010000083.1 GCA_947177005.1 uncultured Clostridia bacterium
TTTACCTATTCCTCCCCGGACCTCCCCGCCGGGTTCGACGGCTGCGTCATCGTGCAGATCTCGGACCTCCACGGCGCGGAATTTGGGGAAAACAATGAAAAACTGATTGAAAAAGTCCGTTCAGAGCATCCGGAGTACATCTTCCTCCCCGGCGACCTCCAGGACCGCTACCGCCAGACGCCCCGCAGCTACAGCGTGGCGTTCGGCGGGGCAATGGCGGAAATCGCCCCTACCTATTTTGTCACCGGCAACCATGAATGGGCATTTTCGGACATACGGAGTCTGAAACAGGAGCTGGGTGAAGCGGGCGTGACGGTGCTTACCAATGAGTTTGTCCGTTTGGAACGGGGCGGCAGCCAGATCCTGCTGGCCGGAATCGACGACCCCAACGGCTTTGCCGATCAAAAGACGCCGGAGGCGCTGGCGGAAGAGATCCACGAGGCGGCGGAGGATAATGACTTCTGGATTTTAATGGCCCACCGAAACAACTACTTTGAAAAGGAATACAGCCTGCTGGGGGCGGATCTGGTGATTTCCGGCCACGGTCACGGCGGGCTGATCCGCCTGCCCTTCACCGACGGGCTGGTCAGCGTGGAGCGGACCTTTTTCCCCTCCTACACCGCCGGTTTCTATACCGCCCATGACCGGGACGTATTTGTCTCCCGGGGGCTGGGCAATTCGGGCCGCACCTTCCGGCTGTTCAACCGGCCCCAACTGGTGGTGCTGACCCTGGAGAGAGAGGAAACGTCATGAGAGAATTTGACGCTGGAAAATTTGATATTGCCGTCATCGGCGCGGGACATGCCGGGATCGAGGCGGCGCTGGCCGCCGCCCGTCTGGGCCGCAGGACGGTCTGCTTTACCATTAATCTGGACGCTGTGGGGAATATGCCCTGCAATCCGGCAATCGGCGGCACCGGCAAGGGACATTTGGTCCGGGAGCTGGACGCGCTGGGCGGCGAGATGGCCCGTGCCGCGGATGAAGCCTGCATCCAGTACCGTCTCCTGAACCGGGGGAAGGGTCCGGCGGTCCACAGCCTGCGGGCGCAGGCCGACCGCCGCCGCTATCAGCAGGTCATGAAACATGCGCTGGAGCGTCAGGAAAATCTGGCGGTGCGGCAGGGCGAGGTGACGGAAATCCGCTGCACGGACGGCGCGGTCAGCCATGTGGTTTTGCAGACCGGCGCGGTGTTCGAGGTCCGGGCCGCGATTGTCTGTTCAGGAACGTACCTCAACGGCCGGACGATTGTCGGGGAGTGCGTCCGGGAGGGCGGACCGGACGGGATGTTCGCCGCGGCGTCTCTTACGGATTCGCTGGTGAAAATGGGTCTGTCCCTGCGGCGGTTCAAGACCGGCACGCCCCCCAGAATCAATGCGCGCAGCGTGGATTTTTCCAAAATGGAATTGCAGGAGGGCGACCCGGAAACCATGCCCTTCTCTTTTGAAACGAAAGATAAGCCGGTCAATCAGGCGGTGTGCTACCTCACCTATACCAACGAGGAGACCCACAAAATCATCCGGGAAAATCTGGACCGTTCCCCCATGCACAGCGGGGTGATCGAGGGTGTCGGGCCGCGGTACTGTCCGTCCATTGAGACGAAAGTGACGCGGTTCGCGGACAAGCCCCGGCATCAGCTCTTTATCGAACCAATGGGCCTGAATACGGAGGAATTGTATGTTCAGGGTTTTTCGTCCGCCATGCCGGAGGAGGTGCAGTTAAAGATGCTGCATACCATAGCCGGTCTGGAAGAGGCGGAGATGATGCGTCCGGCGTATGCGATTGAATACGACTGCGTGGACCCGCTGGAGCTGAAACCGACCTTGGAAAGCAAAAAAATCCCCGGCCTGTACGGCGCGGGGCAGTTCTGCGGGTCCTCCGGCTACGAGGAAGCGGCGGTACAGGGCTTTGTGGCGGGCGTGAACGCGGCGCTGTCGCAGAAGGGAGAGGAACCGCTGATTTTGTCCAGGGGGCAGTCGTATATCGGGACGCTGATCGATGATCTGGTCACGAAGGGAACCAACGAGCCTTACCGTATGATGACCAGCCGCAGCGAGTACCGCCTGCTGCTGCGTCAGGACAACGCGGACCAGCGCCTGTGTCCCGTGGGGCATCGAATCGGGCTGGTGCCGGCGGAACGGCTGGAGCGTGTACAGGAGAAATACGCGGCGGTGGAACGGGAAGTGAAGCGTCTGGCGGCGAAGGGCGTGCCGCCCACGAAGGAGCTGAACGATTTTCTGACCGCCCGCGGCACAACGCCGGTTTCCGACGGCGCGCCTCTGGCGGCGCTGCTGCGGCGTCCGCAGGTACGGTACAGCGATCTGCGGCAGTTTGACCCGGACCGCCCGGACCTGCCGCCGGAGGTAGCGGAACAGGTAGAGATTTCCATTAAATATGAAGGGTATATTCAGCGCCAGCTCCAGGAGGTGGAGGAGCTGCACCGAATGGAGAGCCGGGCTTTGCCGGAGGATTTGGATTATTCTGTCATCCGGGGACTGCGTCTGGAGGCGCGGGAAAAGCTGGCTGCCGTGCGGCCGGTGAACATCGGTCAGGCGGGACGGATTTCCGGCGTGTCTCCGGCGGATGTGGCCGCGCTGATGATCTACCTGGAAAGACCATAGGGGGCGCGTATGCCGGATATTTCCTTATATTATGTGAAAAAGGGGAGCGGCCCGCCGCTGGTGCTGCTCCACGGAAACGGTGAGGACAGCGGGTATTTTTCCCGTCAGATTGACTTTTTTGCCCATACGCATACCGTCTATGCGCTGGACACCAGAGGCCACGGGTGGTCCCCCCGCGGTACGGCTCCCTTTACTCTTTATCAGTTTGCCCGGGATTTACTGGACTTTCTGGACCAGCAAAATATTTCTCAGACGGATATTCTGGGGTTCAGCGACGGGGGCAACATCGCGCTGCTGTTTGCGCTGTCCCACCCGGAACGGGTCTGGCGTCTGGTCCTCAACGGCGCGAACCTCGACCCAACCGGCGTGAAGCCCGCGGTACAGCTCCCCATTATTTTGAGCTATCAAATTGCGTCGCTTTTCGCCGCAAAAAATCTGAAAGCCCAACACAACGCGGAGCTGCTGGGCCTGATGGTCCGGGAACCCCATATCGCGCCCGCCTCGCTGAAACGGCTGGCTGTTCCGGCGCTTGTGATCGCGGGGAATCGTGATATGATAAAGGAGTCCCATACCCGGCTGATTGCGGAGAGCCTGCCCGGCGGTACTCTGCGAGTCATTCCCGGGTCCCATTTTATTGCCGCTGAAAATCCGGATGCGTTCAATGCTGCCGTACAGGATTTTTTCGCGGCTCATCCAATACAAGGAAGGTGACGCCGCTATGAGAATGGTTCTGGCGATTTTGGTCTGTAAAATATTGCGCTTTATCGGAAAATTGGTGGGGAAGGGCAGTTCTCTGCCGGGAGAGTACGCACTGAAAATCTGTCCGGATATCCTCAGACGTGTCACGCTGCCGCCCTATATCATCGCCGTCACCGGCAGCAACGGCAAGACTTCAACGGTGGAAATGATTGCGGCGATTCTGCGCAAAAGCGGCAAGACGGTCGTATATAACGAGGAGGGTTCGAATCAGATCGAGGGCGTGACCACGCTGATTCTTTGCAGCAGTTCTCTGAGCGGAAAAATGCGGGGCGATGTGCTGCTGCTGGAGAGCGACGAGCGCTATGCAAAGCTGTCGTTCCGGTGGTTCCACCCGACCCATTTCGTGATTACCAACCTCTACCGCGACCAGCTCACCCGCAACGGCCACCCGGAATGGGTTTACGACGCGATTCTCCCGGCGATTCATCCGGATACGACCCTTGTGCTGAACGCGGATGACCCGCTGGTTTCCTGCTTCGCAAACGGTCACGAAAAGGTGAAGTGGTTCGGTCTGGAGAGATGTTCCGTCAGCACGGTTACTCCACAGGGCGTCTATGACGACGGTGCCCGCTGTCCGGTGTGCCGCGGGCGAATGGCGTACAGCTGCTATCACTACCACCATATCGGGCATTATTATTGTCCAAACTGCGGCCACAAACGGCAGAACCCGGATTTTGCGGTGACAGAACTGGATTTAGATGCCGGTACGCTGGTCATCGGAGGAGAAACCAAAATTGATTTGGCGTTCCGCAGTATTTACAACGTGTATAATATTTTGGCGGCGTGGTCGGTGTGTGCGCTGGCGGGGGCCGGTAAAGCGGACGCAGCCGCAGTGATTAACAATTATATCCTGAAAAACGGCAGAATGGTCCGTTTTACGCTGGGAAAGCATCACGGAACGCTGCTGACCAGCAAACACGAAAATTCCATTGCCTACGACACTAATCTCGGCTACATCCGCAATACAAAACCGGACTGTACCGTGCTGGTGATCGTGGACGCCGTCAGCCGCAAATATTTTACCGGGGAGACAAGCTGGCTGTGGGATATCGATTTCGACCTGCTGAACTGCGGTCAGGTGAAACGGGTTATGCTGTGCGGAAAATACGTGAATGATCTGGCGATGCGGTTTGATTATACCGGACTGCCGCCGGAAAAAACCGTCTGTTATGAGACGGTGGCAGAGGCGGTGAAGGATTTGCAGGAGAACGGCAGCGAGGATTTGTATGTGGTCACCTGCTTCTCCGACCGCGATAAACTGCTGGCGCTGGTCCGGCGGGAACAGTAAGGGGGCGTTTGTATGGAACTGAATATCCTGCATCTGTATCCGGATTTGATGAGTCTGTACGGAGAGTACGCCAATCTGCGGGTTTTGTGCCGTCATCTGGCGGTAATGGGCGTGCAGGCGGCGGTACAGGCCGTAGAGCCGGAGGACGCGCCGGATTTTGGCAGCGCGGACATGATCTATATGGGCGCGGGGACAGAGCGTGGACAGAAAGCCGCGCTGACGGCACTGTCCGGTTCTGCCGCCGCGCTGCGTGCCGCCGCGGAACGGGGTGCGGTCATACTCTTTACGGGCAACGCAATGGAGACGCTGGGGACGTCTGTGACGGACGCGGCGGGGAAGGTCTGGCACGGCCTGGGGCTGGCGTCCTACACCACGCGGGAGACCGAAAAACGGGTCCCGGTGGATGTGATAGCAAAGCCGGTCCTTTGGGACGCCGCGGCGGTAGGGTTCATGAACAAGTGCAGCGTCACCGCCGGGATCACGGAACCGCTGTTCAGCGAACTGCCTCTGGGCTTCGGGAACGACGCGGAGCGCGGTGCGGAGGGATATGTGTCCGGCAATGTGTTCGCCACCCATTTGACAGGTCCGGTGCTGGTCAAGAACCCGGAATTTACGGACCTCATCATCCGCCGCCTGTACGCTCTGCGGGGCTGGCAGCTGCCGGAAACGCTGCCAACCCTGCCCCATGAGAAGGAGGCGTATGCGGTGACGCTGCGGGAGCTGACGGCCCGGATACAAAAATAGAACGGTCAATCGGGACGGCATTCTGCCGAAAAAAGGCGGGCTGTCCCGATTGCTTTTTGCTGTTTTTACCAAAACAGAAAAATCTTCAGATTTTCTCTTGACATTTTGGTTAGCAGGTGCTAACGTATTAGCAGAGTTAGGCATTACTTACTAATGCGCGGCGCGACTGTGCCGCTGAGAGAAAGGGGATCAGATGATGCCGTTGTCAATGGCGCAGCCCGGTGAGACGAATCTCATCAAAAAGGTGGGCGGACGGCCCGAAACACGCCAGTTCCTGGAAAACCTGGGGTTTGTCGCCGGGGGAGAGGTGTCGGTCATCAGCAAGACCGGCGGTAATGTGATCGTGGAGGTCAAGGGCTCCCGCGTGGCTGTCAACAGCGATATGGCCGCGAAAATCATGATCTAATCGTTTATTAAGGAAGGAGAGAGAAAGCTTTGCAGACGCTGAAAAATGCCGCAATCGGTTCTACTGTCCGTGTGGTGAAGCTCCACGGCGAGGGTGCCGTCAAGCGCCGCATCATGGATATGGGGATTACAAAGGGCGTGGACATCTATGTCCGCAAGGTGGCCCCCTTGGGCGACCCTGTGGAGGTAATGGTCCGGGGCTACGAGCTGAGCCTCCGGAAAGCCGACGCCGGTATGATTGAGGTGGAGTGACCCGGTTATTTCCATTATTTTTCTGTGAAAGACGCTCCGGAGGGAACGTCTAATCTTTGGGCGGATGGTTAGCAGCTGCTAATTAGTCTTTGCTAATCGTGCCTTGGACTATTTTGCATAGGAGATGATTCATTATGAGCATAAAAATTGCCCTGGCCGGAAACCCCAATACCGGCAAGACGACCTTGTTCAACGCGCTGACCGGCACCAGTCAATACGTGGGCAACTGGCCCGGCGTGACAGTGGAAAAGAAGGGCGGTACGCTGAAGGGACACAGGGACGTGGAGATCATGGACCTGCCCGGCGTCTACTCTCTGTCCCCCTACACGCTGGAGGAGGTGGTGGCCCGGAATTATCTGGTGACGGAGCGTCCCGACGCCATTCTGAACATCATCGACGGTACGAACCTGGAGCGCAATCTGTACCTGACCACACAGCTCATGGAATTAGGGATTCCGGTGGTAGCGGCGGTAAACATGATGGATGTGGTGCGGAAAAACGGCGACAAGCTGGATACCAAAAAGCTGTCCGATACCCTGGGCTGCCCGGTGACGGAGATTTCTGCCATTAAAGGGGAGGGCGTTATGGAGGCCGCGGAGAAGGCGGTTGAAGCCGCCGGGAAAGCCGCCGTCCCGCCGCCCCACCGGTTTAACGGCACCGTCGAACACGCGCTGGCGCATATCGAAGAGTTAGTACTACATAACCTTCCGGAGACGCAGCAGCGGTGGTATGCCGTCAAGCTCTTTGAGCGTGACGAAAAAGTGATTCAGCAGCTGGCGCTGGCCCCCGACAAAATCGCGCATATTGAGGGCGATATCAAAGCCTGCGAGGACGAACTTGATGACGACGCGGAGAGCATCATCACCGCCGAGCGCTACAACTGGATTGGGTCAATTATTGGAAAATGCTGCCGCCGCAGGAGTCAGGGCAAGCTGACCGTCTCCGATAAAATCGATCAGATTGTTACGAACCGCATTCTTGCGCTGCCAATATTTGTCATCGTAATGGGACTGGTGTACGCAATTTCTATGGGCGGCTGGGCCATATCTATCGGCACGGCGGCGACGGACTGGGCGAATGATGTTCTGTTCGGCGAGTGGGTCCCGGGACTGTTTGACACAATTCTGGGTGCGGCAGGCATAGCGGAGGAGAGCTGGCTCTACGGTTTGATTCAGGACGGCATTGTGGCCGGTGTGGGTGCGGTACTGGGCTTTGTGCCCCAGATGCTGGTACTGTTTCTGCTGCTGTGCATTCTGGAGGATGTGGGCTATATGGCTCGGATCGCGTTCATCATGGACCGGATTTTCCGCCGTTTCGGACTGTCGGGCAAGTCGTTTATCCCGATGCTGGTGGCGACCGGCTGCGGCGTGCCGGGCATCATGGCGTCCCGCACAATCGAACAGGACCGCGACCGCAAAATGACCATTATGACCACCGGCTTTATGCCCTGCGGCGCAAAAATGCCTATTGTCGGCCTGTTCGCGGGCGCACTGTTCGGCGGAAGCTGGCTGGTGGCAACCTCCGCTTATTTTATCGGGATCGCGGCGGTCATTATCTCCGGCGTGATGCTGAAAAAGTTCAAGATGTTTGCGGGAGAGCCTGCGCCGTTTGTTATGGAGCTGCCCGCGTATCACGTGCCGAATCCCAGCAACGTCCTGCGGGGCACCTGGGAACGCGGCTGGAGTTTTATCAAGCGTGCCGGTACGGTTATTCTGCTCAGCTCCATTGTTCTGTGGTTCCTCCAGGGCTACGGCTTCGTTGACGGCGTTTTCGGCGCGGTGGAGGACAACAACGACTCCATTCTGGCGGCTATTGGGAACGCGGCTGCATGGATTTTCTATCCGCTGGGCTGGAAGGGCGATATGGCGTGGAAGGCCACGGTCGCCAGCGTGACCGGCCTGATTGCAAAGGAAAACGTTGTCGATACCTTCGGCGTTCTGTACCACTACGCGGGCGACATCGATCTGATTGAGGACAGCACCCCCCTGTGGTCAATGGTGGCGGCGGATTTCTCCGCGATCACCGCATACAGCTTTATGATTTTCAATCTCCTCTGCGCACCCTGCTTTGCGGCAATGGGCGCGATCAAGCGGGAAATGAACAATACCAAATGGACTTTGGGCGCAATTGGCTATATGTGCGGTTTTGCGTATGCTGCCGCTATGGTTGTGTACCAAATCGGCGGACTCATTACCGGTGAAGCGGCGTTCAGCGTGTTTACCGTGATTGCGTTTGCCCTGCTGCTGGGACTGATTTATCTGGTGTTCCGTCCCTACAGGGAGAGTACCGCTTCCCGTTTGAATGAACGCTCCGTAGCACGCGCTTAAATAAAGGAGGCCCGTTATGCTGGCATATATAGCGGCGCATATGGGTTACATTGTGGTAACACTCATATTAGTGCTGACCGTCGCGGCGGTTATTTTCGGAATGGTCAAGGACCACAAAACGGGCAGCAGCGGCTGTGGCTGCGGCTGCAAGGGGTGTGCGAACGCGCCGTACTGCCACCCGTACTGCCACCCACAGAAGGATGCGGAAGCGTCCAAATTGACTTGAGTCTTGCCGCGGCTTCTCCCGCGATTTGACTGCCATACTTGAATGTTTTTCCAAAAACAGCAAAACCTCCGGAAGGGCAGTCCGGAGGTTTTGCCGTCATTTCAGGTCTTCTAAACCCGTTTTACAGAGGGCTTTGAGATATTCGTAATAGGGGACCAGAAAAGCGAAGCCGTCCAGTAGAACATCGGGCAGTTCCGGGGAACGGAGCAGCCCGTCAAAGGGCCGCTCACAGCCAATGGAGAGCGTTTTTTTGTTGTACCAAGGCGTCAGCAGCGGGGACGGTTCGCCTTTGCTGCGGGCGTAGTCCTGTCCCATCAGCTGAAAGCGTCCGTCCTTTCTAAGACGCCGGACAAGTTTGGAAAGATGCTCCGGATGTTCGTCGATATCGCGGCGCAGAAGGGCCATTGTCTGCGGGGAGGCGTTCCAGAAGCCCACGCCATAGCTCCAGCCGTCGGGGGTGATCTCGAACCAGAAGACCGGCAAATGGCTCCAGACGTCGTTTTCCGGACGCAGCGTGAGCCAGATATGGTCTTTATAGGGACCTTTTCCGTAGAGGCGGCGGGCGTCGCGGTAGATGCGGGAGACGTGCAGATTCAGGCCGAGTTTCGGGAATTTTTCCGTGAAACGGTCGTAGAGCGTCTGACCAAGCTCCATTGTAGGCTGATAGAGGTGCTGTAAATATTCCTCCTTGTGGTCCGCAAACCAGCTGCGGTCATTGTTGAAGCGGATGCCCCAAAGGAAGTCTAAGGTTTTGTCGGTGTAGCCAGTGAACATATTATTTTTCTCCTGTTTTTCCAGATGCGCTACAGTATAAAAGCTTTTGGAGGAAATTGCAACAGAAAATCAGAAATGAAATTTCCACGGCGGTTCTTTCCACACAACTGCTGTCTTTAAGAAGCTGTATTCATAAGCGTTTAAGCAATGTATGGATATGAGAAAAAATAAC